>JAQVTZ010000143.1 GCA_028699795.1 Clostridia bacterium
CGCCGATATCGGTGTCGGCATGGGCATTACGGGTACCGATGTCAGCAAAGGCGCGAGCGATATGGTACTTGCAGACGACAACTTTGCGACCATTGTGTCCGCGGTAGAAGAAGGCCGCAAGGTGTACAACAATATCAAAAAGGCGGTACAATATCTGCTTTCGGCCAATATCGCCGAGGTGCTGTGTTTGTTTATCGCGATTGTCTTCCTCAACGAAGAATTCCTTACCCCGGTAATGATTCTGTGGGTCAACCTTGTGACGGACAGCCTTCCCGCGCTCGCGTTGGGGATGGAAGAAGCTGATCCCGATATTATGAACTATCCGCCGCGAAAGTCCGATTCAAACTTGTTTGCAGGACAAACGGGCAGAGATATTCTTATACAAGGCGCGATGCAGACATTATTGGTTATGACCAGTTTTGCGCTGGGTACCTATATCTTCCAAAAAATGCATGTGATTGAGAACCATGCGACGGCAGAAACCATGGCGTTTATCACATTATGTTTGATACAGTTGTTCCACGGCTATAACACCCGTTCCAAGCATACGCTCTTCCGCAAAAACATCTTCGCCAACAAGCTGATGAATATTGCGTTTGTCGTGGGAGCGATACTAATTGTCGGCGTTGTGCTGATACCCGGTGTGGGCGAAACCTTGTTCCGCACAACATCGCTTACAGGCACCGAATGGCTGGTTGCGGTTGGCCTATCTGTCTTAATTATACCTATGGTCGAACTCCAAAAGCTGATTGTACGCTACATGGAAAAAAGAAGTAAGTAGGAAAACCTAAAGGTGAATATGGAATATAAAATCATGATTCCCAGCACGGTTTGGCAAGATTATGACCCCGAGGCGGAGCCTTTGGAACTTGTCAAAGAGGAAGGCGCGGTATCCAAAGAAGTATACAGGTTTACCGCGCTTACCAAGGATGAAGAAAAGGTCAGGGTGGCTGTTAAAGTGCTGTTGCCCTCCTCGGACATCAAAGGGGCCGTGCTTGTCGTGCACCAATATCATGCGCTTCCCGACGATTGGGTGCTGAATGATTTGGTAAGCGGCGGTTATATGGTCGTTTTGCCCGATTTAACGGGCATCTCCAATCCCGCAACGAATTATCCACCTTCGTTGGAATACGGCTATATCGAGAAAGCGGGAGACCACATCAAAAAGGTGATGCCTACCCCCAAAGAAACTTGTCAATACTTATATACCATTATTATTAGACGCACGCTGGTATTTCTCAAAGAAAAATTTGCGCCCGAGGGCATTGTGCTTTTGGGAATGGGCGACGCGGTGGAAGTCGCGATGCAGGCGGCGGGGATAGCAGGCGGCATCAAAGGCCTTGCTTGCATAAACGGCAGCGGCTATCGCGAGTATATTAAACTGAACAAATACGGCGGCGGCAACGAACTGGTCATGGACGAAGAGCGTATGTCTTGGCTGTCGGGCGTTTCGTCTGTTGCCTACGCCAAGTTTATCAATGTGCCTACCTTTGTGGCGGTGGGTACCAACAGTACGGTAAGCGATATCGACAGATTGTCTAATCTTAAGGCGCTGATGCCTACCGAAAGCTTCCACACGGTATACAGTCCTTCCGCAAGCGATTATATTATGCCCGAAGCCTACTCTTCTTTTAAGATATGGCTCAATGCGGTTTTCCGCGACACTCCTTTGCCCGATTGTCCCGATATCGACCTCCGTGCGAACGATGACGGCAGTCTTTATGTGGATGTGCATTGTGACCCCAAAGCGGTAATCGAAAGCGTAGATGTTTATTATAGCGAAGGCGAATACGATCATAAGATACGATACTGGCAACGCATGCAGGGATTATCCATCGCAAGCGGAGAGTATATTGCCACTCCGCAAGTGCGCGAAGAAGATGTGCCGTTTTTTGCCTATGCCGAAATCAAGTACGCAACGGGCCTTACTTTGTGTTCGTTAATTGAATTTGCAGAGCTTGGGGAGCTCTCTATAAAAGCGAAACAAGAAAAAGCCTCGCGCATTATATACGAAACCTCAATGGACCTAAACGGCTTCGTAGACGGCTATAATGGGGATGTGCTACCCCGCACCGGTCTTGAACTTGTAGAGCTAACCGGTGGCACAAAGGGGATTATAAGCAGATACGGTAGCCTAAAAACATATTTAAGGAACCCCGGACAAGGGATTGACAACGATGTCCTTTTGCATATCGACATGTATTCGGATGAATACAAAGAGGTTTCTGTCAGTATCGAAAAGCATAATGAAGAGGGAAGCAAGTGTTATAAAACCACTGTCAAACTTCAGCCCACAAAGGGATTTTTTACGGGGGTAAAGTTTAAGACGGGCGACTTCAAGGACGAACGCATGATGCCGCTCACAGATTGGGATATTTGCTCTATAAAAATTGCTGCAAATCACATTATTATCGGCAATATATTGTTTGTCTAACGAAGGAGGAAACACATGACATCGGGCAGAAGACTCAGAAAATTTTTATTTAATATTTTGTTTTTAGTGTTTTGCATTGTTGTGGCATACTACCTCAGCAATTATATGTTTGTTTCGATTCCTATCAAGGGCGACTCGATGGAGCATACCATTCATGACAAAGATATGGTTATAACTTACAAACTCGGCAAATATAATGTAGGAGATGTGGTTATATTCGATACCGAATTGTCCTATAATCAAGAAGACAAAAGGCTGATTAAGCGTATCATCGGTCTTCCAGGAGATAAAATTGAAATTCGCTACCACGACGACGGCAATTATTATGTCTACCGCAACGACGAAATGGTTATGGAAGAATATACCAACAAAGACAACCCCATGAGCAACACAATGGAGACGGTTGTGGTGCCCGAAGGCAAGTTCTTCTTTTTAGGAGACAACAGGGGCGCGTCTAGGGACAGCAGAATGGGGATTCTCGGCGATCTCGACAGCATTATCGGCAGAGCCTTACTTCGCTATCAGCCCAATGATAAAAAGTTCGATTTAACGGTAGTCAAACGGGCAAGCGGATAAAAAAAGGGACAGAATGAGCCGTAAAGAAGACGATAGGAGACCAAATTATAGATGGCTCGCAGGAGAATCAGAAGCGCAATTTTAGACATTTTATTTTTGGCAATTATCGCCGTGCTTGCATTTGGATTGTTCCAATATATGTTTTCGACCATACCCGTACTCGGCGTGTCAATGGAGACTACCTTACACGATAACGACAAGGTATTGGTCTATAAAATCGGCAAATACGATTATGGCGATATTGTAGTTTTCAATACGCACCTTATCGGAGATGGAGGAGAACGCTATTTCGTCAAACGGATTATCGGTCTGCCCAACGATGAAATTTCCATTTATTACGACGATGACGACAAAAAGTTTTATGTATGGAGAAACGGAGAAAGATTAGAGGAAGAATATATCCAAAGCGATTCTCCCATGACGGCAGAAATGCCCGCTATCGTGGTACCGCAAGGCGAATTCTTTTTTTTAGGGGACAATCGGGGCGAATCCAGCGACAGTCGTACGGGACTTATGGGAAAACTGGATAGCATTACGGGACGGGTTGTAGCAAGATACCATATCACACAACATCATTTTGATTTCGAATTTATCAAACGCCGCGAAGCGTGACGCGTAAAACAGAAAAATAGACATTGTTCGGCAGTTTCGCCGATTTTTTTTGTTCTGCATCGTGCTATGCTCTAGAAATGAAAGCAAAGCTTATCATAAGATACTCTATATTCTTTTTATGTTTCTGCTTCTATTTTTATATGGAAAGCGTAACGGGGGTACGGCCGTTTGCAATCGCGTTGTTTATGGCGCTGGTCTATTGCCGCCAAAATGTATTGTTGCTGATACCCCTTTATTTGGGTGCCGCGATGATTGCCGCGCCGTCTTTTGCCAACCTATTGATTGCCGCGACCCCCTGTGTGGTGATTGCCACGGCTTATTTTGTGCATTATAAACTGCGGCACAAAATCAATCTGCTTGCGCTAAGCATTTATACATTGGTTTCCCAAATCACTTATTTGGTTTTGGAGTGTACCTCGCTCGAGAATATTGCCGACTGCATGATTAGCGTGTTGGGAGCCCAAATTTTTACCTATTGCGCGATTGTAATCGTCTATTTGATTCTGGTAAAAGAGCTGAGGTTTCGTCTTACGGCGGAGGAAGTCGTCACGGGAGGTGGTATTCTTTTTTCGTTGGGAATGGGTCTTGCCGTCATGAAAATAGCTTGGTTTTTTCCTTTCTATTTGTGTGCCGTTTTGGCTACACTCTTTGCGCTGTTTGCCGACAAACGAGCGGCTTTTGTTATTCCTGTTGCGTTGGGCGCGGGAGCCGCTACCGTCAGCGGAAGCGCGGACTATCTTTCGGTATGTGTGCTTTATGGCCTCGTTGCTTGCAGCTTCGGCAAAGAGAATTATTATTTCGCGGCAATCGGCATGCTTGCGATAGACGCAATTTTTCGATTGTACTTTAAAGCGTTCGGCGGATTCGATTACCTCACTCTCATTTCTCCCGCAATCGGAGCTATCATTTTTTTGCTTTTGCCCAAAAAAATACGCGTAAAGCCCTCAACGCTCGGTTCTTGTTTCAAAGAAAAGCAAGCAGGCAGAGCAATCGTCAATCGGGACAGACAAGCAATCTCGGAAAAACTCGGCAATCTTTCGAAGGTATTTTACGAAATCAAAGAGATATTACTTACCGAACTTGCAGAAAAAGAGCATCATGTCGATACCGCCACGCTTACAGCGGAAGTATGCAACAGATGTTGCGCCAATTGTAGCCATGC
>JAQVTZ010000012.1 GCA_028699795.1 Clostridia bacterium
GCTATGACATAAACCTACCGCTTTTACGGATGTGAAATTTTGTAAATATCCCGTAACGATTGCCATAGGGTTGGTATAGTTTAAAAACAGGGCATTGGGGCATAGTTCTTCTATGTCTTTCGCGATACCTTCTAAAGCGTATATCGTACGGAGTCCCCGCATAATACCGCCTATCCCGAGGGTATCAGCAATCGTCTGTTTCAGCCCGTACTTTGCAGGAATTTTGAAGTCATCTACGGTACAGGGCTTATAGCCTCCCACTTGAATCGCATTGATGATAAAATCGGCACCCGCAAGCGCTTCTCTGCGTACCAAATGCGCTTTGATATCAGCTTTGCCCTTATAATAATTATTTACCGCGGTAATTAAACGGTATGATTCGTCCAGTCTTTTTTGGTTGATGTCGTATAGAGCAATTTCGAATTCTCCCAAAGCGGCATTAAGAATGCAATCTCCCAGCAGATTTTTGGCAAATACGGTACTTCCCGCTCCCAAAAAACAAATTTTCATTATCTCCTCCGAA
Source organism: Clostridia bacterium (assembly GCA_028699795.1). GTDB lineage: Bacteria > Bacillota > Clostridia > Christensenellales > DTU072 > Firm-09. The sequence goes on from JAQVTZ010000012.1 coordinate 524, forward strand.
TGTTTAACCAAAATATAAAACAAGTTCATTATTAAAGATAATGCATCTATTATAACATAATGCGCGCGCGTATTACAATTAGATAGAAAATTTTCCAATTAAAAATGCGTGTAATATCATAATATGCTATACTATTTTTAATATGAAATCAATGAGAACAAAAAGTTCCACCTATTCTGTATCGAAAATACGAACTTTGTTTTATAAAGGTATATCATGAGATTGGATAATTATTTAAAAGTATCGCGCATCATCAAAAGACGCACCGTAGCCAACGAAGCCTGTTCTCTCAGCAGAGTTACGGTAAACGGAAAACCTGCAAAACCATCCAAAGATGTCTCCGTGGGAGACAGAATAGGGATACGCTTCGGCGACAAACCTTTTGTATTCGAGGTGCTTGCCGTTCCTTTAGGGAATGTCAGCAAAGATGCGGCGGACTCTCTTTACAAAGTATTGGAGGACAAATAATGATTTTTGATACTGTCATTCTTGCGGGCGGAAGCGGCACCCGTATGGGATGTGACAAACTGTTGCTTTGCGTGGGCGAAGACCTTTTGCTTGCGCGCGCCATCGAACCTTTTGTAAACCGCAACGATATCGGAAAAATTATCTTGGTTTTGCGTAAAGACATCTTTGATGTCGGAAGAGCCATTGCGGAGCGGTATGGCCTAAGCAAATTTCTTTTTGTAAAAGGTGGAGACACCCGTTCGCAATCTGTCGAAAACGGGCTAAAGGAAGTTCGCGCCGAAGGGGTGTTGATTCATGACGGGGCACGGCCTTTTGTTACGCCGCAATTGTTGGACCGTATCGTACTGTCCGTTCAGCAATTCGGCTCGGGAATCCCCGCTACGCCTATCACCGACAGCGTACGGATGGTAGAAGACGGCCTTATTTGCAACATCGCGGAACGGTCAAAATTGTACACCGTGCAAACACCGCAAGGGTTTTTGACCCAACAGATAATGCAGGCTTACCGTATGCGTAACGGGTGTGATTTCGCAGATGACAGCGCTGTTTTTGCAGAGTTTATCGCTCCCCCTCATGTCATAATTGGGGATGAACGGAATATTAAAGTAACAACTTTGGGCTCCTATTTCGGGTTAAATGCAAAAATAGGCATTGGTTACGACATTCACAGGCTCGAACGCTTTCGCCCTTTGGTTTTGGGCGGAATACAGATTGCTTACGACAAGGGTTGTGTGGCGCACTCCGACGGAGACGCCGTCATTCATGCGCTCATCGATGCGCTTCTGTCTGCAATCGGCGAGCGGGACATCGGCACTCTGTTCCCCGATACGGACCCCAAATATAAAGATATCGACAGCACTGTTTTGTTGTCTGAAGTGGTTGCTTTATACCGAAAAAAGAATTACAAAGTCAGCAATGTCTCCATTATAATAATAGCCGACAAACCAAAGTTTGCCGACTATCTCCCGCTTATGAAAATAAAATTGGGCAATTTGTTACATATCTCTGCTACTCTCATCGGTATTTCCGCGAAAACCACCGAAAAAACTCGTGAAGAAGAAGCGATAGAAGCCTACGCTACGGCAATTGTTACTTGATCTCTACCGCCACCACATTCATTTTAACTTTGACCACTGTTTCCCGATAGACCTTGACCTCGACCTCATACAAGCCGGGTTTTTTGATAGTCTCTTTGATGTTGACTTTCTTTTTGTCCACAGTAAAGCCTTCTTCTGCCAAAGCGTTTGCAACATCCTGAGAGGTCACGCTGCCGTACATCTTCCCTCCGCCACAGCGCACATGGACGGTAATCGTTTTGCCTTCTAATTTGCGGCGCAACTCCATTGCTTCGTCTTTTTCTTGTTGCGCCAACCTTGCCTCTCTTTCGAGCTTTTGGGCGTATTCGTTTAATACAGTTTTGGTGGCTTCCTTGGCGAGTTTGCGGGGAATTAAGTAATTTCTGCCATAACTGTCGTTGACCTCAACCACTTCCCCTTTTTTTCCGTGCCCTTGGACATCGGACAATAAAAATACTTTCATAAAGCCTCCTCTATTTTTCTTATCTGCCCCATATTTTACCATTTCGTACCGGTAAAGTCAATGTTTGTGAATAGTTAGAACATTTTATGCGATACTACAATACAGAAAGAGGGAATATGATTAAACTGAAATGCACCACAACAAATTGTCAACATAATATAAAAGACCATTGTAATGCAGGAATTATCGGGATTTCCGACAAGGCGGTTTGCAGCAGCAGAATTAAGCGCGCGGGCGGCGCGTTGGAACAAACCTTTGCAGAACTCGAAGCAAGCGAAGAGTTTCTTTCGGATGCGCCCAATGTTGTACAATGCAATGCCTGCTGCATTTATCAAAAAAACAACCGTTGTACCGCCGCATCCATCTTGGTAGCCGACCATATGTTAAAAACAAAATGCATGACGCAAATTAAACCGAAACATAAAAAATAACAAAGATTAAAGACTAAAATCACAAAAGAACCTGTATCACTATCGTACGGGTTCTTTTGTGGTTGAAGTCAATTCGATAATTGTAAATACAATTATTTAATCTCTACCTCTGCGCCTGCCGCTTTCAATTTTTCGGCAATTGCTTCTGCCGCTTCTTTGGAAACAGCTTCTTTGATGGGTTTGGGAGCGCCGTCTACCATACCTTTCGCTTCTACCAAACCGATTCCGGGTACGGCTTCACGAACCGCTTTGATTACGGCGATTTTGTTGCCGCCTACTGCTTTGAGTATGACATCAAATTCGGTCTTCTCTTCTACGGGTGCGGCTGCCGCATCGGGAGCGGCTGCGCCTGCGACTGCCATGGGAGCGGCTGCGCTTACGCCGAATTCTTCTTCGAGAGCTTTTACAAGATTGTTAAGCTCTATAACGGTTAATGCTTTTACATCTTCTATTATCTTATTGATATCTGCCATTGTTATATTCTCCTTTTTATTCTGCTTTTTTTTGGGCGATTGCGTCTATAGCACGCGCAAACGACGCGATAGGCGCTTGCAACATGCCAAGTAGTTGTGCGATAAGAATTTCTTTGGACGGTAGTTTGGCAAGTGCTTTGCACTCTTCCACATCCAGATAGCGGCCGTCTGCCATGCCGCATTTGATCGATAGCACCTTAATGGTATTGGCTTTTTGCGAAGAAATTTTGGCGGGCGCCGTAATCTCTTGATGCGATATCGCTAGTGCCGAAGTGCCGTTGAGAGCAGCGTCGAATTCGTCGCCAAAACCTAAATTCTTGAGTGCGATTTTTACAAGACGGTTCTTCAAAACATGATACTTTACACCAGCATTGCGGAACGCATTGCGGAGATCGGTGTCTTGCGCAACGGTGATGCCTTTATAGTCGAGTATCACGAATGAAGTTGCCGCTTTCAGCTGTTCGGTGATATAGGCGACTTGCTTCTCTTTCTGTTGTCTGGTAACTGATGACATTTTTACCTCCTCTATAATGAATTAAGCTCTGTTCCGATACAGAAACAGAGCTTATTGTTAAAGCGTTGTGTTTCTTCTGCGCTTGCATCGTTTAAGCCTTATGGCACAAGCGGTCTCGGAAGGAATTGGTATGAAGTTGTTAAGACTTAAGCCTTATAGCTTACCTTTACGCCAGGACCCATTGTGGATGCAAGCGTAATACTCTTAAGATATTGGCCTTTTGCTGCCGCGGGTTTGGCTTTGACGATTGCTTCCATCAGCACGGTATAGTTTTCGGTAAGCTTTTCGGAACCGAAAGACTTTTTACCAATCGGTACATGAATAATAGAGGTTTTGTCTACTCTGTATTCTACTTTGCCTGCTTTGGTTTCGGTGACCGCTCTCGCGACATCCATCGTAACAGTACCGCTCTTAGGGTTGGGCATGAGGCCTTTGGGACCGAGTATCTTACCTAAACGGCCAACTAGACCCATCATGTCAGGCGTCGTGATACAGGTATCGAAATCCGTCCACCCGCCTTGTATTTTTGCCACCATCTCTTCGGCGCCAACGAAATCTGCGCCTGCTGCAGTCGCTTCGTCTGCTTTCGCGCCCTTGGCAATTACAAGTACTCTCTTGACCTTGCCGGTGCCGTGGGGCAATACAACAACGCCTCTGACCTGTTGGTCTGCGTGTCTGGGGTCTACGCCCAACTTGACCGAAAGCTCTACCGTTTCGTCGAACTTGGCTTTCGCCGTATCGATAACAATATTCATGGCCTCGGTAGTGTCATATACTTTAGACTTGTCATAAGACTTAAGGGAATCTACATATTTTTTGCCTTTTCTCATTGTCTGCCTCCTTAGTCTATAACCACTACGCCCATGCTGCGGGCGGAGCCTGCCACCATGCTCATCGCGCTCTCTAAAGAGGCCGCATTGAGGTCGGGCATTTTGATTTTGGCGATTTCGGCAACTTGCGCTTTGGTGATTTGGGCCACCTTTTCGCGGTTGGGATTCGCACTGCCGCTGTTAAGGTTGCACGCTTTTTTGATAAGCACTGCAACAGGCGGAGTCTTTAGGATAAAGGTGAAGCTGCGATCCGCGTAGATTGTCATTACTACCGGGATAATCATGCCTGCCTGATCCTTGGTTTTCTCGTTAAATTCTTTGGTGAAAGCAGGGATATTGATACCGTGCGGTCCCAAAGTGGAGCCTACGGGCGGCCCGGGAGTCGCCTTGCCAGCGGGCAGTTGAAGTTTTACTACCGCATTTATCTTTTTTGCCATAGTCAAATACCTCCTTGACTACTTGGTCATAACGAACGACAGATAGATTTGCCGTTCTCCCATATTTTAACGGGCAAAAACCCGATTAAATCTTTTCGATTTGGTTGAAGTCCAGCTCTACAGGAGTCTGACGGCCGAACATGTGTACTTTTACTTTTACTTTTTGCTTGTCTGCAAGTACTTCCTCGACGATCGCAATAAAGGTCTCTAAAGGCCCGCTTATAATGCGTACATTGTCGCCCACACTGATGTCGAAGTCTTCTGCAGAAATCTTTTCGAGCCCCATTCTTTTGATTTCGTCCAATGTGAGAGGCAATGCTTTGCCTTGAGGGCCTACAAAACCGGTTACACCTCTCGTATTGGTCACCATGTACCAAACATGATCGGTATAAATCATCTTAAGAAAAACATACCCCGGGAATTTTTTGCGCTCGACAACTTTCCTCTTCCCGTTTTTCTCTACAATATCCTCTTCTGTCGGAATGGATATCTCAAAAATAAAGTCCTGAAGATTATTGTTCTCGATCATTTTTTCGAGGTTGTTCTTTACGACTGTTTCGTAAGAAGCATAGGTATGTATAACATACCATTTAATATTTTCGTTACCTTCCATCCATTCCACCTAATCGATTCTCGTTAAGAGTCTGAGTAGGGCGCCTAACCCCGCATCAAATGCCGTAATGACAACCAAGAAGATTACCACAACCACCAATACAATGCCGAGATTCGCTATCACGCCCGGGTTATTTTTGGACCTCTTAAAGGGAGGCCAGTCTACCTTTTTGAGTTCGGATATAATCTCACGAATATATCTTTTGAACCTTTGCCAAAGGTTGGGGCCGTCTTTTTTGGCGGTCTTTTTTTGTCTGGGTTCTTTTTGGGGCGACGGGGCGGGACCGATTTCGTTATCGTTGACACTAAGACTAAGCTTATCTTTGGCCATAATAAGCCTCCCTATTTGGTTTCCTTGTGAATGGTGTGCTTTTTGCAGAAACGGCAATACTTTTTAAGCTCAATTCTGTCGGGATCGTTTTTCTTATTTTTCTTTGTGTCGTAATTGCGCTGTTTGCACTCCGTGCAAGCAAGGGTGATTTTATCACGCATTGTTAACCTCCGCTCCCGAATTTATACCTTTCGAGAGTATTTTTATATTCAAAAAAATGACATCCTCCTAAGGATGCTTTTATACTATAGCACACCGCATTTTAATTGTCAACGAAATTAAATGAAATTATCCTGCGCGGTGGTTTTCGATAAATTTTGCCACATCACCCACCGTTTTGATAACTTTTATTTCGTCGTCATCAAACTCTACATGAAACTCGTTTTCTAAAGAAATCAGCATCTGCACAATATCCAAAGAGTCCGCGTTAAGCTCGTTAATGAGATCGCTTGTTTCGGTGATATCCTCAGGCGACATCCCCAATTGTTCCGCGATGAGATTTTTAACTTTTTGAAGAGTCATGGTTGCTCCTTATTTATTATAATATGATATCTAAAATAGAGAAAGGGGCTCCGTTTGTTTGAAACCCCTCTTTTGTGATTAGTCTTCGATGATGTATGTCTTGAGTGCGGGATCCTCTTTGTCCAACACATAAGCGTTCTTCTTGGCAAAGAATGGAAGAATCAGTAGCAATACCGATATGACAAAAGATATGATAAGCCCCACGCCCGTATAAATTCCAGATTGGAACATAAAGAAATCTTTTACATTATCGCCTCTTTGAGAGGTTAGTACTTCGCCGTTGCTCATACCCAATAGTATCGCGATGATGCTGATGCTAAGTACGATATTGATGAGCGCCCCCACACTGAAGTGGCGAGGAGTTTTGCCTGCGGATAATTTGTAAAGGTACACGATAACCAACACAAAAAGTATTATGGCCATTATTACCGCAAATATAGGCAATGCATATACGACAAGCGTACTTAAAACATCTTGAGGTATCTGCGTAAGATTGGCGTCTATGCGTTCTGCGTAATAACTGCTACTCGCATCCAACCCACAAATAATAAGTACCGCTTTAAATAAATCGATCCCGGTGGCTCTGTAAGCCGCTCTGATGTCGTTACCCTTAAATACTCCGACTGCAAGGAATAGCATTGCCACTATACCCGCTATCGCAAGTAACATTGCCGCCAAACTGATGCCGCGATATGCCTTGCGTTTGTAACTTGGGGTTTTTGCGGGACGCTTGGGGTCAACAGGCTTAGAATATGGATCGTATTGCAATAAAGGTTGATTCTGCGATGTGTAAGGTACCAACGCTATCGGTTGGACGATAGGCGGCATCTGTACAATCGAGGATGGCGTGGGTATTGCGTTCATACGGTTAGAGGCTACCGGAGACAATTGTTCGGGTGCCTCTTTTACACAATACTTATTGCCGTCCGGACCTATTACTTCCTGCCCGGGAGCTGCATTGATTTGAAAACCTAATGTGCCGGAATCGACCGGCACCCACGACCCAAACTGTTGTTCGGTTTGGGGTCCCCCGTTATTAGATTTGGAATCGGCAACCGAAGGGGTAGGTTGTACAGGATTTATGTAGTTTTTGTTATCCATTATTACCTTCCTCTCTGTTATTTAGTCGGTTCGTCATCGTATTGGTATAGGGCCTGATTCTGCGTAGCATAAGGAACAAACGATACCGGCGACACAATCGGGGTAAGTTGCACTACAGAGGACGGCGTCGCAACGGGAACCGGTGCTGCATGTGTTTGGGGTCCGTAAGTCATGATAGGAGAAAACACTCTTCCGTATTGGTCTACAGAAGTATAAACAGGCAAACCCATAGGCATTCCGTTGCCTACCACTTGATAAGGACCCTGCGCGGGCATCACCATAGTGGGGGCGGACTGTTGCGCCATGGGATACGGTCCCGCCATCGGTTGTCTTGCCGGAATGCGCGCTCTCTCTACACCGTCTCCTGCAAAAGCGCTGCTAACGGCTTTGTTTTTATTGCTTCTTTTCATAACAGTCTCCTACTCTATTAGACTTAAATATAAGTATACACTATATATTTTAATTTTTCAATAATATTCATTAACTTGTTTGCTATCTGCTACGCGACAGATATGCGACAAGAATCGACAGTAATGCAAGACCGCCCGCTATGTAAAGCCCATAACCCATGGTAGCTTCTTCTACCAAAGCCAGTATTATCGCAAGCAAAGCAAACAAGAATGTGAATGCCGTAGTAATCTTGGCAAAAACGCAAGCGCCTTTTTTGCAGATGCGGATAAGCGATGCGAGAAAGGTTAATACCGCAAACACGCCTGTAAGCGCTATCGCAGACGGCAAAGCATATTCTAAAGCGATAATTTCGCCCGCCGCAATTGCTTCATATACGCTGATAACAATATCGATACCGTTATGGTTGATGCCTTCTAGCGCATAGAAATAGGTATAGTCTGCCGCAACACTCACATACTTGCCTACCACGAATACCGCGGCAACAAGCAAACTGAGCAAGATTAAAATAACAGGGGCGGCCTTAATGCCTTTGCGGGGTTTTGTAACTGCATCCGAAGGCTCGCACGCTTCGTTTTCTATTGTTACGGGTACCGGTTCTTGGGGCACCGCTTCGGGTACAATCGCGGGATCCGCTTCGTCATCGAACATAAACAAAGGTTGTTTTTGGGTCGAATACGGCACAAATGCCAACGGTTGCACAATAGGTGTCAGTTGCACATTTTGCGCTACGGGAGCAACGGGAACGGGTCCCACACCTGTAGACAAAGGGCGCACCGAAGCCTTTTTGATCGTCTCGGGAGTTACTTCGGGTTGGAAAGATTGTAGTTGCGGAGGCACCCCACGATTTTTGCTTTTTGCCATCTGTAATCTCCTTGAGTTTAGTATTCTTCTTCTTCGTCGAATTGGGCAAGAGGTTGCAGTTGTGTGCTATACGGTACGATCGGCAACGGTTGTACCACAGGTGTAAGCTGTATAAAATCTGCAGGTCTTGCTACCGGTACGGGGGCACAGTTGTTCATCACACGGAACGATACCGAAGGCCTTTGGGGAGCCGGTTGATATACGGGTTCGGCGGGTGCCGCGATTTGGTTCTTTTTTGCCATTAAAATGTCCTCCTATTATATGAGTAATCTCGTTATCTATCGAATACGCTGTAAGGTACTTTGCGACGGGCAAAAAGGGATAGCACCATAATGAGTAAAGGTATAACTATAAGAGCCATTAACCCATACCCTGCCGCGTAAGCCGCGGGCGTCACCGCCGCTTCGCCGTCTACCGCCGCATTGGGAACTCCCGTAAAGATACGCGTAAGAAAAGGCAGTACCTTAGAAAAGTCCAACACGCTTACCAACGTGCCGTCCTCGCCTATTTGCGGATTGCCGGCTTTGTTGCCCAAAACGGCAAGACCCGCCACAGTCACTACCAAACTCATGACAAGCATGACAATTGCCAAAGCCCCGTATCCCTTAAAAATGCGTTTCCCGAGCATACCTCCGAAACCGATAATTAGAATAACCAAAGCGAAAATCGCAATAACGGCTATCGCTATGGGAAAGTATTGATAAATAATAGAGGCAATCGCGCCCATGCTGTCTTCGGGGGTCTCATTTGCCTCTGCGGCAATGGCATCGGCATTTTCTTGATATGTATAAGGATTCCCGTTTGCATCCAGCATCTCTTTGCCCATGATTTTGCTTATGAAACCGTAAATGGGATCGGCAAACGATATATGCTTGGTGGTATCTTCATACCCTTCGCCTCTGTCTTCGGCAACCGTGTTATCGGGTTGTACAAAAAGCGATGTATAATTGTTTAACGAGGGAATCCCCACAAAACCTAACGCGATTACTGCAATTAAAATCGCAGCTAACACAAGCATGAAGAAACAGGTTCCTTTGCGCATAACAAAGAAATAGTCGCGCTCTCTTCTTTTTTGTTTGGAATAAGCGTCATACTCTTTATTGTTGAATTTTTGGTACTTTGCATAGGATTTGGCAGAACCGCGATCTGAATAAATCGGCCTGCCATATATATGGGTTTGTTGGGAAGGTTGTCCAGAACGGACAGGCACTCCGCCTTGCCTAACATTGTACATGTTGGGACGGTTAACGGGTTGAGCCCCCTGCTTCCCTTGAGTATAGCCTGAGAAGTAGGGAGAATTCATCATACTCTTGTTTAAACGCTGCGGATTCTCTGCCATTGTCACTCCCTCAAAAACGCGCATGAGGCACGAACACTTTTATTACATATAAATATATATAATATCAATAGTGTAGCATAAGATTGTTTAAATTACAATACTTATCAATTATATTTTTTCTATTTTTTTGGCAATTTTTTCATGCCAAATGATATAAAATGACCCGCCCTGAATGGACGGGTCCCTCTATTTTTAGCGATAATTTACGATTATTTTCTTTTTAATTGTTGCCCACAACAGCGTTTGGGCCTAATCTTCTGTTGTAAAGCTCAAGATTCTTACGGTTGATTTCGTCTGCTTTCATTTGGGCTTCTCTCATGACCTGCGCCTTAGATTTGTAAGCAAAGAAGCTTAATATAAGCGCCAAAACCTCTATGCCCAGTATGATAAAGTAACCAATACCGACTACAAGCGTTGTCGCGCTACCCGTAAGATAAGATAAAAACTCGGCAACAGGTACGCCGCTCCAGACAAAACCAGAAACTATTCCCAACAAGGAAAACAGCAATTGCAACAAAATGATATAAGTGAATTTCTTCCTCTTCATACGCGTCGATATGCCCATTAAAGCCTTAACAAGCACATACAACGCGATAATTAAGGTAAGAATGACTGCCACAGGCATAGCGTAATAGCCAATCATGAATGCGATGCCAAGAGAATCTATGTTCTCCAAACAATCAGTATAGAAATCCAACTCTGCAGTATCCATATCGGCCGCACCGATGGCAAGCTTACGCATCGTACTGTTAATTACATCGTCTAACGCAATCGCTTTGTCTGTGCCGCCTTCGCCTTGTCCAACCTTTTGGAAAAGCGCGGTATAGTCTGGCATCACTACAAAATAACTTAGCGCAAAAACGGTGATAAGCGCCACCATCAATATACATAAGATAATGAGCACGGCATTGCGCTTGGGCTCACCAGGTTTGGGTTGTACGGGAACATAAGGGTCCTCGTATCTGGGTCTGAGATTCCAGGCTGCAAGATAAGAAAGATTGTAAGGCGAGGCTTTCTCTTTTTTGGTTTGGAAGTATAGGTTTTCGTCTCCGCCGAATAATACATCGGCATCGCCCGCATAATTCTGAATATAGCCTTTGGAATGTTTCATATAGTCTTACCTCTGTCTTTAGGTTATTAGCGTAAAAGGGCTACCTTAAGCAAACGCGTATTTTGGATATGCAAAACTTGCTTATGGGAGCCTGAAAGGCATGGTTAGCGCGTGCCGCATAATAATTTATGCGGCACGGCATATTGCGTTATTAATACTCGTCTTCTTCGTCAAACTGGGCGAGAGGCTGTAGCTGCGTGCTGTAGGGCACAATGGGCAGGGGTTGAACGACGGGTGTAAGCTGGATAAAGTCTGCCGGTCTTGCTACGGGCACGGGCGCACAGTTGTTCATGACTCTGAAAGAAACGCTGGGCCTCTTGGGAGCCATAGCTGCTTGTTGTTCTGCGGCTGCGGCGGCTGCGGCTGCTGCTGCGGCGGCCTGCTCTTTCTTTTTGGACATATGGAACCTCCTGATAGGGTTTATTTTATTTATCAAAAATTTTGTAGGATACTTTCTTTCTGCAAAAGACGGAAAGTATCAGGGTTACGAGGGGCAGAATCAGCATGGCCAATAGTAGAAATCCCGACACCAATTGGAGATACGGGGTGGCCAAAGCTTCTGCCGACCCGTAAGGCGGACCTGTGACACCGCGCAACAGAAAACTCTGAATGTTCGTGAAATCAAAGGCACCTAATGGATTGCTATATATTACATTGCTTAACGCGTACCCTGCGGCCAGCGTGATGACTCCCGCTATTACCATGATAAAAGAAGCCAACGCAAAACCTTTATATATCCTGCGACCGCGTGCAGCACCGAAACTTGTAATCATGGCAATAAGCCCTGTTAGCGCGGCAATCGCAAGAGCGACAGGAAAATATTGAAATAAAAGGTACGCGATTTTGGGCGTGATATCGAAGTCGGATTGCCGATCCTCCATAATCCTTAGATAATCTCCGTAATACTGTTTGGTAATTTCTTCTTGAACAGGTTCTTGAGATTCTTCTGCGGTTTCTTCGGTTCCCTCTGTTTCTTCGGCAACAGCCGCCTGTGTATCCGTCCCCATTTTAACTTTGATCCAATCTATGAATCCCATAATAGGATCACCTACAGATATGAAGTCGCTTTTATCTACATAATAGACGCCAGTTTCTGCTTCTTCTGCCCAACGTTCTTCATAACTGGTGTTATCAGGAAGCGTGAACAGCGAAACAAATCCGTTAACGGGCGAAAGATTGACGAAGCTTATCGCAAAAGCCGCTATATAAAGAAAGAAACATACAAACATCACAAAACTGATACCGCGTCGCATCACGAAAAAGTAATTTCTGTTGCGCTTTTGGGCTCTTTTGAGTTTGCGTCTTTCTTTGGGTGTAAGCGGAAGCGTACGCACTTGCGGCGCTACGGAAGACTTTACCGCGCCCTGCTGTCTGTAAGGACTTCGCATCGGAGGAGCGTATGACTTAGCTCCCGCTGCGGGGTAAGGATATTGCGAATGATTCGCTTTACCCTTATTGTACCCTGCATAATAGGGAGAATTCATCATTGATTTGTCCAACTTGTTAGGCATAACGGACTTTACTCCTTCGTTGATATAGCCTTACACTATTATTGATATCTTACCTATTTTGTATTTTTATAGGCGAAAAGACCGAACAGAAAAGCAAGCAGTTCAAGTCCCAGAATGCCTATAAATCCATAGGCGATAGCATCTGCGGTGCCGAAATCGACAAAGCTGCTGAATTCGGGAGCGCCCAGCACAAGGTACAACGACACAGCCGCCAATACACCAAGCAAGAATGCCACCAGCGTAAGCCAACCAAACCCGCATACTTTGCTGCATTTGCAGAAACCAACGATAGACATAATGAATACGATAAGTACGACTGCAAGCGAGAGATAAAGCGCTACGGGAAGAATGTAAGCAAATACACCTTGTAGGGTTGCGCCGCCCTCGTTGAAGCACTCAAAAAGCTCGACTACAGATGCATATTTGCCGGATAAAGCAACATACTCTGCGATTGCTTCAATTTTGAAAATCCCTATTACTGCGACAGCGATTGTCAACAATGAGAAGATAAACACCATAATCAGCGGGAACAGTCTGCGCGCGCATTTGGTAGCGGGTACTGTTGTAAAAGCTGCAACGGGGTCTGCTGGTGCAACAGGGCCGTAATCTGGTTGGTTGATTTCCGTACTTACCAGCACATCTTCTGCAGGAAACCTTCTGTTCCATGCCGAGACATAGGTCTGGAAGTAAGGGGAGGATGCGATCTTATCAGTATCGATATGATCACAGGGAACAGGCACATCGTATGACTGTTCGTAAGTGTTGAAGTCGTCTAACCTTTTCTCCATAAAAACACCTCTTTTTTTTATTTATATTGACCATCTAGGTAATATACATGACCCCCTTAATATAGAGGTAGAAACCGTCTATGCTGCAAGTTTATGATTCTTAGGGCAAGCAAGCCCGATAACAAACAGGATGAACGGGGCGCCTAACAAGGCATAAAAGCCTGTTTGCACTTCAGCAAAGAATCCACCGATATCTCCGAACCCGAAGTTCGACACGGATACCATAGTGATTGCTACGGCAAGCGCTATGGCAAACGCGATAAGCGGCGCAACAAAACCTTTGACACGCGCCCTGCCCGTAATTAACCTAATAATACCGAACACAAGTACGAGTACCGCAATAAGAAAAACCAATACCGCACCGGCGGGGACAACAAACGAAATTATACCTTCGTAAGCGTAAGAAGATGCGCCCAAGCCCAAATCAGACCCTGCCGCGCCGTTAATGCAGGCGCCCAATGCTTTTATATAACCATATCCTTTAAGCTCTGATAGAGACGAGGACAAAGCCGTGATGAAAAACATAATGATTGCCGCAAGGGACACAAGAACCGAGAATGCGGCGCAAGTACGCACCTTTTTCTTCTTGTTGTTATATTGTACTTTTGCGGGGTTGGCCGCGTCTAATGCCCGAAGTTCGGCTTCAACCTTGGAGCGTATACATAAAAGTTCTTCTTCTGTGGGGGGTATTCCGTTTTGGGCAGCGTAGGCTCTGTGTTCGGCTGCCATGCGTTCTTCATATGTATTGGGTTGGAACCTGTATACCTGCGTTGGTTGATATTGCCATAAAGGTTGCTCTGTATTAACATAGGGTACAATCACAAATGGTTGTACGGTTTGTGGGAGTTGCTTAGGTTCTTCTACAAACCTATACAAAGCAAGCTTTTTTTCTTGCTGAGGTTCTTCTGGCGTGATTTGCGCTGCTGCCGCTTCGGCCTCCGCCTGTGCCGCAGCCTGTTGCGTCGCAGCATATTCTTCTTGTGCCGCTCTCCCCTCTTGCACTTTCTTAAGCGCATTAACATATTCGTTGCGGGGACGCCTCTTGCCGCACTTGCTGCAAACCTCGTTCTCTATTCTGTTAACGGTCCCGCAAAGAAGACATGTATAAACTATTTTGTCTTTGTTCATCCCGATGAGAGCGTCTTTTTCGAACTGTTTTTGCGCTTCTTCGTATGCGGCGGCACTCGCTGTATCTGTCGACCCTACAAGTTGTGTTCCGCATTTTGCGCAATAAACATTCTCGTCGGGGTTTACGGTGCCACAAGTCAAACACTTTGCCATCTGTATTCTCCTTAAAATTATGCATGCAAGCCTGTCTTAAAAACCAAACTATGGTCATAGACATATTACATTATACCTGTATAGATAAAAAATTACAATACATTTCTTTAAATTTTTTGAATTTTTTTAGCGATTTATAATGGAAAAGTCTGCCTGAAAGGGAGCTCTCTTCCACATTTTACACAATATTTTAGACAAAAATCGCCGTTTTGTCAAATGAACGATTCTAAAAAATACCTGCTCTAAATCTGTTTTGACTTTCTTACTTTCGAGAATTCATCCAACAAACTGAAACGACAAAACAGACCGTTATTTGTTAAAGCTGTCTTTTAATGATACTACCAAATAAAACCTCAAAACACCCTCATTTTGTACGGCTTTTTTATAATAGGCAAGTCTCATAAATTGGTAAACTTTATTCATTTGTCCTTGCAACACATAAGGCTCCGCCTTAGCGGAACGGTTGATGGTAAGCGAATCGGGGTTAAGCCTTTGGTTGAAATCCGTTACCGTTTCGGTAGCATCTGTTAATAACGCGCCGTATTGGTAAAGCTCACAGTCTATCGCGTCTTGACAATTCACCCATTGTATCACGCCTTTTACTTTTATTTTTGCATTCACGCCGCCTTGCGCGCTGTCTTTGATATATTCGCAGTGCACCACCGAAGGATTGCCTTCGGCATTTAGCTCCGTGGAAATATGTTTTACGATAAAGGCGCCTTTTAAGCGCACCATCCCGCCTTCGGTCAGCCGATGGTATTTGGGCGGAGGATTAAGTTTAAAATCCTCTCGGTCAATATAAATTTCTTTGCGGAAATAGATTGTATGGGTATCCGAACTTTCATTATTGGGATTATTAAGCACCTCAAACGAAAATATTTCGTCATCTAACATATTGTCAATAACCATTTTTATCGGGTTTTCCACCACCATTGCCCTGTCGGCGTTGCGGTTTAGGTTTTCACGCACGCAAAACTCTAATAAAGAAGTATCCACCTCGGAATTCGCTTTGGCAACGCCAACACGCGCGCAAAATTCGCGTATGGATTCTGGCGGATAACCGCGCTCTCTCATACCGCTTATCGTGGGCATACGGGGATCGTTCCAACCGGCTACAAACCCTGTTTCCACCAATTTTTTTAGGTAACGCTTGGACATGATGGTATTTTTGATATTGAGCCTTGCAAACTCGATTTGGCGCGGTCTTTTTGTAAACCCGCAATGCAGGGTAACCCAATCGTAAAGTGGTCTGTGGTCCTCAAACTCTAAAGTACAAATAGAATGGGTGATACCCTCTATCGCATCGCCTATCGGATGCGCAAAGTCATACATCGGATAGATACACCATTTGTCACCTGTTCTATGGTGGTGCGCGCGCAAAATACGGTAAATAACGGGGTCGCGCATATTCATATTGGGGCTTGCCATATCGATTTTGGCGCGCAAAACCTTGCTTCCGTCTGGATATCTGCCCTCTTTCATTTCAGTAAATAACTGTAAATTTTCTTCAATACTCCTATTGCGATAGGGACTTTCGGTACCCGGCTCCGTTAGCGTGCCGCGGGTCGCGCGTATTTGTTCGGCCGAAAATTCGCATACATAAGCAAATCCCTTTTTAATCAAAAGTACGGCATACTCGTATGTGGCGTCGAAGTAATCGGAGGCGTAAAGCTCTTTGTCCCACTTGTAACCCAACCATGTGATATCCTCTTTAATAGAGTCTACATATTCTACATCCTCTTTGGTTGGATTGGTATCGTCGAAACGCAAATTGCATTTGCCGTTATACTTTTCTTTTATGCCGAAATTGATGGACAAACTCTTGCAATGCCCAACATGCAGATAACCGTTAGGCTCAGGCGGAAATCTGGTATACACGCCGTCCACTTTGCGACTCGCCAATTCTTCATTGATGATGTCTTCTATAAAATTCGCGGATTCCATATTGACTCCTCTGTCTTATTGACAATTATGCCCGCATTTGTGCGGAAATGTAAGGTCTTTGCCGTCTGCTGTCATTTTGCCGTTTTGTAATTGGAACCCGAATTGCAAATAATAATTGCAGGGTGGCTCCACAACAATACGACGGCATACCGAGCTTAAATTGTGTAAGAGCGCTCTCGTCAGAAAATCGCCGTATCCCTTCCCGCGTTCTTCGGGCACGATGCCGATGTCGCGCAAGTAGCACACCTCGTCATTTGCCATAATATGCGCCATTCCAACAGGCGTTTCATCGCAAAAAAGCACAAATCCGACACTTCCATCCAACGCTTTACCAAAAATACTGCGGGAAAGTTCGTCCAAAAGTATTTTGTCGTTCGTTGGCTCGATGGTTAGCATTACGGCTTCTCCTTTCATAAAATACGATAGAAAGTTTTATTATTTTCAGCCCGTATTATACCATATTGGAGGAATAAATGACAAATACTTTTGACAGACTGCGCCGATAATGTTATAGTATTCGTGCAGATGAAAAACAGTCAGCTGATGAGGAATCTATGGAACTAAAATTAGGCGTGACCAATGCGCCGCTCAACCGCTACTGCAAAGACGAAACCGAAGGGCTTCGGATTATTGCGGAAAGCGGTTTCGATTGTATCGACTATTATATCGCAAAATACGAATTAAGTAACCCAAAATGCAATGATACGCAAACAGAACGGCAGGATTACTTTCTTAAACTAAAGGATTCCTTATCCGACACCAAGACCGAGGTTCATCAAACGCACGCGGTATTTCCAGCTTATGTAGGAGACAAAGAAACTGACGCGTTACTGTTCGAATCGCTTCGGCGCTCTATCGAAGCGACAAGTCTTTTGGGCGCCAAGTATATGGTGGTACACCCCGTCAAACTGTTTTGGAACAGGTTCGAATGGTTGAAGCGTTTCCGCAAAAAAGTCAATCTTCGCTTTTATCGCTCCTTGCTGCCTTATTTAAAGGAATACAATGTGACGGTCGCGCTGGAAAATATGTTTACACTACGCCGATACAAAAACGAATTATGCGCTACAACTTGCAGCAGAGCGGAAGAAATGATTGAGTTTTTAGAGGAACTGGACGATGCGCATTTTACTTTGTGTTTCGACAGTGGCCATGCGAATGTAATTTATAAAGACAGCGGCATCGAAATGGTCCGTAAGTTAGGAGAAAGGATTTCCATTTGTCATCTGCACGACAACAATTCGCTATTTGATGAGCATTTGTTGCCCTATCAGGGTGACATTGACTGGAATAAGCTGATATTTGCGCTTCGTTCTTCTGGTTATAAAGGAGTGCTGAATTTCGAGTGTCACTATGCCGACAGAACATCCAACCTCAGCGAAGCCAAAGCAAACCTCGCCGAAATCCTCAAAGCGGGGCAACAATTAAACGAAATGTGGGAAAATATCAAATGATTGACATCGATAGAATCAACCAACTTGCACGCAAAAGCCGCGCTCCGGAAGGGCTTACCGCAGAAGAAAAAGCCGAGCAGGCGATTTTGCGCCGTGCCTATATCGACGCTTTTAAGCGTGACCTTGCCGCCCAACTGGACAACACCTATATTGTGGACGGATGCGGCGCCAAACGGAAAGTGGTCAAGAAGGGTAAATATGAACGAAAATAACGACAACAAGACTGCCGAAAACAGCGCAATCAAGCGTTATACGCCCGAAGAACTTGCGGAAAAACGCCGCAAAGAGCGCCGAGCCGCCGAAGCGAAGGCGCGCCGTTTTAAGGACAAATATTTAGAGTTTTACGACGATATCAAACAACCCGAAAATCCGTCATGGTAATATTTTAACAACTGTTTTCACATACTCTATAAAGGTTTTGCGGTTTTTTGAACCAGACGGTGATATTTCATTGC
>JAQVTZ010000144.1:0-1868 GCA_028699795.1 Clostridia bacterium
AACTGTATTACATTAGTCCTTACGATAAGCTACTAATGCTTTCTTCGGAATATAATACAAGACTCGGCTATGTCAGCCCCTCCACAGGTTCGCTTACCTCCAACTCTTACTACGCACTTAGTGTGTGGGTTAAGACGGTAGACGGCGCAAAAGCAAGCATAACAATTAACAATAAATCCAATGTTATTAGCATCGATACCGAAGGGAACGACCCCGCCGACGGCGATTATATCGGTTATGTCAACCAAGACACCCAAGGCAAATGGGTACAATATACTTTCTATATCAAAACAACCAAAATGACTTCTCCTGCGGGGCTCCAACTCGAACTGTACCTCGGCAATAAGTATGCGACGCCTCTTAAAATAGGTACCCAATCTTATACGCAAGGCGTTTCTAAGGGTACGGTATTTTTTGACGATGTATACTACAAAAAACTTGCCGATGAAGCCGAGTACAACAGGCTTGTTTACGGCGCAGAAGACCCCGACACCTTGGAAGAAGGCGACAAATATCAAGAAAATACGCTGGCAAAGCTGAATGAAAGACTGCCCAGCAACCTGTTCTCTAACGAATATATCTTTAAGCTTATCGACCTTACAACGGACTCTTTTGACAGCTTTACGGACGGCACCTCGCCTTTGGGCGGCACTCCCAATGCCTACTCTCACTATAATGTAAAAGACGCCACAGGATACACCGCATCCGATGATCTGCCCGCAATGCTGTACGGTGTTTACGACAAACGCTCGGTGATGGACGAAGTTGGCGAGTATATGTTGGATCCCGGCGCGAAGACATCCACCTTGTTTGCGGACGAAAATGCGTTGCGCGCCTTCCTGACCCAAGATGTAGGCACAGGCAACAATTATCTGCTACTTGCCAACATACTGGATAATGGTCAATATTATCTGACAAGCGACTCTTTCTCGCTCAATACCGAGACTTATTACAAAATAAGCTTCTTTGCAAAACTCAAGGCGCCCGCAGGCAAGAAAGCCGAGTTCCGTTTCGAATACGGCAACGAAACCGAAACATGGTCTACCGTAATGATAGACTCCGAAGAGTGGACCGAATACACATTCTATGTTTATAATAGTGACACAACCAGCGTAAGCGGCAACCAGTTTTCGTTCTATCTCGGCACCAACGAAAGCACGGTAGAGGGCGAAAATACAGCCGATTTGTTTGCAGGACTGCTCGTGATAGACAATGTGACCTTTACCCCCTTAGACGGAGCCGAAGAGTATAACACAACGGTAGAAACATACGACGCTCTGTCTGCAGAAGAAAAGGCCGCGGCCAATTACGGTTATTATAAGTTTGTAAAAGCGGAAACAGAAGGCCCCAGCACCGACCCAAGCGATGATGATCCCAACGAAGATGATCCTGCCAGCAGAGTGGACAGTCAACTTTGGTTGCTGATATCCTCTATTGTTATAGGCGCATTACTTGTTGCGGTTGTGGTGGTGCTCAGCTGGAGAAAGATCAGCAAGAGAATCAAAAAGAATATCCCCGTCAAGGTAATCAGCAATGTGCCCGTCAATATGCAGACGAAAGACCAACGCAAGAGTACCGGCAACAAAAAGGATATCGACACAGACGAGTATACCGATTAAGAAGTATTTCTACTAACATCAAAAAGCGCCCGAAACGGGCGCTTTTTTTGATTCCCAACCAGTCTTAAAACGGCAGCTTCAACTCTCATCTCTCAACTCTATCCATATTTGTAATTTGTACATTGTAATTTGTAATTTGATTTAGTTTGTACATTGTAATTTGTAAGTTTATTTCGCTATCACTCTAAATTTAAATAAATAGCGTTATATAATCTTTCCATATTTGTAATTTGTACATTGTAATTTGTA
>JAQVTZ010000144.1:1968-4762 GCA_028699795.1 Clostridia bacterium
TTGTAATTTGTACATTGTAATTTGTAATTTGGGTTCATCCATATTTGTAATTTGTACATTGTAATTTGTAATTTGATTTAGTTTGTACACTGTAATTTGTAATTTGATTTCATTGCTCTCATCGAGTTGAGTATCGCAAGCACAGACACGCCTACATCGGCAAAGACGGCAAGCCACATATTCGCAAGTCCCACGGCGCTTAAAAGAAGTACGGCAAATTTCACGGTAAGGGCAAAAACAATATTGGCGCGCACAATCCGCAAGGTTTTGGAAGCAATCTTTTTTGCTTTTAGAATACCGTCCGTATTGTCGTGCATCAATACAATGTCCGAGGCTTCCAACGCGCTGTCACTTCCGATACCGCCCATCGATATCCCGATATCCGCGCGTATCAAAGCGGGAGCATCATTGATGCCGTCTCCTACAAAAACCACGGGAGTTTTTGCGTTTGCCATGATTTGTTCAAGCTCGGCAACCTTATCCGCAGGCAAAAGATTTCCTTTATAATGCTCTACTCCGACCTCTTTTGCGATTCTCGCAGTAACGGCTTCGTTATCGCCCGAAAGCATATAGGTGGTTGTTCCTTCGCGCCTTAAGACTTGGATGACATGAGGCGCTTCGTCTCTAATGGCGTCCGATATCAGGATGCTTCCCACAAAAATCCCGTTATGTGCAACATATACAATCGTGCCAATGCTTTCATTTTCGCGAGCAAACTTGATTCCGTTTTGTGCTAACAGCTTCGCATTTCCGCAAAGGATAACTTCGTCGTTTCTTTTAGCACGAATACCTAAACCTGCAACTTCGGTAACCTCAAACCCTGTTTCGTAAGGAAAAATGCAAGCGTGAAGAATGCTTTTTGCGATGGGATGATTCGACCCCGATTCTGCTGTCGCGGCAAGCTTGATTATTTCGTCTCTTTTTGTTTGGGGCAAAACTTTTTGGACTTCAAACACGCCTTTGGTCAGCGTACCTGTTTTGTCGAATACATAAGTTCGGGCTTTCGTGATTCGTTCTAAACTTGATGCGCCCTTAAGCAAAATGCCGTTTTTGGATGCACCGCCGATTCCGCCGAAAAATCCGAGAGGGATGCTGATTACCAATGCGCAAGGGCAGCTTACTACGAGAAAGGTGAGCGCGCGTAATAGCCAGTCGCTCCAATTGCCCGCAAATAAAGGGGGGATTATGGCAAGAAGCAGGGCGGCGATGACGACAATAGGGGTATAATAGCGGGCAAACCGTGTGATGAAGTTCTCGACCTTGGCTTTTTTTGCGCTTGCGTTTTCGACAAGGTCGAGAATTTTAGATACCGTGCTGTCATAAAATAATTTTTCGGCACGGATATGCAATATGCTTTCTAAATTAATCACGCCGCTTAAAACATAATCATCCTTGTTTACGCTTTTTGGAAGGCTTTCGCCGGTCAATGCGGTTGTGTTAAGATAGCTTTTTCCATTTACGACAACGCCGTCCAGCGGAACTTTTTCGCCCGGTTTTACGACAAAAATATCGCCTACTGCAACTTCTTCGGGAGCAACTTCGATTTCATTACTATCTTTTAAGATGACAGCTTTATCAGGTCTGATATCCATAAGCGAAGCGACCCGACGGCGGGATTTTCCTACCGCATAGCTTTGGAACAGCTCTCCTGTTTGATAGAATAACATAACGGCAACCGCTTCGGGATACTGTGCAATAAAAAATGCTCCGATTGTTGCGATTGACATCAAAAAATTTTCGTCTAATACTTTGCCTTTAAGGATATTTTTTGCCGCATGCCAAAGCACATCCCAACCTATTATTAAATAGGCTATGGCAAACAGTATCGCTATAAGGATTTGCTTAAAGTCTATAACCTTGTCCAAAATCATTACGATACCGAATACGGTAAGCGATAGGGCGATTCTTATAATGGTTTTCGTATGATGGTTCATATTCTGTCCTTATTGTGTTACTCTTTGATATGTTCGATTGCCATATCCAATATTTTACCCACATGGTCGTCATCGAGCATGTAGATTACTTCTTTACCTTGTTTGCGAAACTTTACAAGTCGGCTATGCCGTAGTACTCTTAATTGGTGCGAAACGGCGGATATGGTCATGTCCAGCAGTTTTGCAAGGTCACATACGCATAATTCGTTGATAAAAAGGGCGCTTAATATATTGGTACGCGTAGCATCGCCAAACACTTTAAATAATTCCGACACATGATACAAGGTGTTTTTGTCGGGTATCGATGCGCGTACCTTTTCTATTTTATCTTTATGTATGCATTCAACTTTACATGTGTCGTTGCTTACGGATTTCATTACATTCCTCCTATTAGAACAGTTGAATAATTGTTCAACCATTCATATTATATGATGGATTGATTTTTTTGTCAATTATTTTTAGTTTTTTAAAAAATACCAATAATGGTTTATTTTACACATCTTAAAATACCCTATTCGTATTTACAAATACGAAAGATTGTTATATAATCATTCAAGAAGTTATTTGTCTTATGGCAAAATAAAAGAGAAGATTTTGTTTGTGGCAAAACAGTTCTGTTAATATGATAGGGTCTTCTTGGTTTAGTATAAAGAAGGATGAATAGTGAAACACACCTTTCAACGCGGGATCCACCCCGAAGAAAAAAAGGAACTTACATCAAATTGCAGTTTTGAGGCTATGCCTACCGGTTCAAAGGTTTACATTCCACTCACACAACATATCGGCGCTCCCACCACGCCTTGCGTAGATGTAGGTACCCGTGTAAAAGCGGGGACTCTTATTGGCAAGGCAAGCGGTTA
>JAQVTZ010000145.1 GCA_028699795.1 Clostridia bacterium
TATTATCCTAGCAAGAACAATGGCGTTCATTATAGGCGTATTCTGCCTATGATGGGCGCTTTTTTTCTTTTCGGAGGAGAAAATGCTAAAAGAAGGCCAAGTAAGAATTCCTTCGGGTTGTGCGATCGCGTCGATTTTTTCTAAAAGAGGCGAGCGCATCCCCGGGGACAAAATAATCGACTCTATCAAGGTTATGCATGACCGTTCTAACGGGCTGGGCGGCGGATTCGCGGGATACGGAATTTATCCCGAGCACAAAGATTACTATGCGCTTCATATATTTTACGATAGTGCGGAATGCAAAAAAACCTGCGAGACCTTTTTGGAGCGTCATTTTGATATCGTCAATTTATCTAAAATACCCACGCGAAAAACGCCCGCGATTATCAACGAGCCTCTTATTATGCGCTACTTTGTGGCGCCGCTGAAAACCAAAATGATGACTTCGCAATTGGACGAAAACGAGTTCGTTGCGCGTTGCGTGTTCAGAATCAATAAAGAGATAGATGGCGCCTATGTTTTCTCTTCGGGCAAAAATATGGGAGTTTTTAAGGCGGTCGGGTTTCCCGAGGATGTCGGCGAATTCTATATGCTGGAGCAATACGCGGGGTACTTATGGACGGCGCACGGCAGATACCCGACCAATACCCCCGGTTGGTGGGGCGGCGCGCATCCGTTTGCTTTGTTGGACTTGTCTGTGGTGCATAATGGAGAAATCTCTTCCTACGACGCAAACAGAAGAACCATGGAAATGCACGGTTATTCCTGTACGCTGCTTACCGATACTGAAGTCATTACCTATATTGTGGATTATTTCAAACGCAAACAGGGCCTTACCTTCAGTGAAATATCCAAGGTGATTGCGGCGCCCTTTTGGAAGCAAATCGAAAGGATGCCACAAGAAGAAAAAGCATTGTATACCTATTTGCGCAAGGCGTTTTCGCCGCTTTTGATTACGGGACCGTTTTCCGTTATCGTTGGGTTCGAGGGCGGATTCATGGCATTAAACGACAGGTTGAAATTACGCTCTATGGTAATTGGTGAAAAGGGAGACAGAGTCTATGCCGCAAGCGAAGAAGGCGCGATAAGAGCAATTGAGCCCCATTTAGATAAAGTTTGGGCGCCCAAAGGCGGCGAAGCCGTTATCTGTATGTTGGAAGGTGACAACCATGGCAATTCAATATAATAATCCACTTTTTGAAGTCGTAAGAAATTACGACAGATGTATTAACTGCAGGGTCTGCGAAAGACAATGCGCCAACGGCGTGCATTACTTCGACGAAAAAGCAGGCAAAATGCTTTCGGACGAAACCAAATGTGTCGACTGTCAAAGATGCGTATGTCTTTGTCCTACACACGCGTTAAAAATCATTCCCAATCCCAACAGCTTCCGTAAAAATAATAATTGGAAGCAGAGTTTGCTTTGCGAAATTTATAAGCAGGCAGAAAGCGGAGGCATTCTTACTTCCAGTATGGGGAATCCCGAGGAGTTCCCTATCTATTTCGATAAAATACTGATTAACGCTTCCCAAGTTACGAATCCCTCTATCGACCCGCTGAGAGAGCCAATGGAAACCAAAGTCTATCTCGGTTCCCGTCCACAAGGCGTCCAGAAGGACGCAAGCGGCAAAATCATTTGCGATTTGCCCGTGCATTTATGGCTAAACATGCCCATTATGTTTTCGGCGATGAGTTACGGCTCCATCAGCTACAATGCCCATAAGGCAATGGCGATGGCCTCCAAAAAGCTAGGTATCTTTTATAATACTGGTGAAGGCGGACTGCACGAAGACTTTTATCCCTACGGCGCCAATACGATTGTGCAGGTTGCTTCGGGCAGATTCGGTGTGCATCAGGGTTATTTAGACGCCGCCGCCGCAATCGAAATCAAAATAGGACAGGGCGCGAAACCGGGCATCGGCGGGCATCTTCCCGGCGAAAAGATTGTGGGTGATATTGCAAAAACCCGCATGATTCCTGAGGGGAAAGAGGTCGTGTCTCCCGCGCCGCACCACGATATTTATTCCATAGAAGACTTGAGACAACTCGTTCTTTCTTTAAAAGAAGCGACGGCGTATACCAAACCCGTAATTGTCAAAATCGCCGCCGTGCACAATGTTGCGGCAATCGCGAGCGGCATTGCGCGAAGTGGCGCGGACATCATCGCGATAGACGGTTACAGAGGCGGCACGGGCGCAGCTCCTACAAGAACACGCGATAATGTCGGCATCCCAATAGAGCTTGCATTGGCGGCGGTGGACAGCAGACTGCGCGACGAGGGCATCAGAGACAATGTCGGGCTTGTGGTCGCAGGCAGTGTGAGGAGCAGCGCGGATATTGTGAAAGCAATATGTTTAGGCGCGGACGCTTGTTATATCGGCTCCGCCGCGTTGATTGCAATGGGCTGTCACCTCTGCCGCACCTGCCATACGGGCAATTGCAATTGGGGTATCGCAACGCAAAAACCCGAACTTGTCAAGCGGCTCAATCCCGAAATCGCCGCCGAAAGACTTTACAATCTCGTCACGGCATGGAATCACGAGATTCAAGAGATGATGGGCGGAATGGGTATTAACTCGATAGAAAGCATGAGAGGCAACAGATTGATGTTGCGCGGCGTAGGCCTTAACGGGAAAGAGCTTGAAATTCTCGGTATCAAGCATGCGGGAGAATAAAGTATGAAAAGAGTTTATGTAAAAGAAGAATGGTGCCTCGGCTGTCATCTTTGTGAATACAACTGCGCTTTTGCAAACAGCAACGAGAGAGATATGGTTTCCGCTTTAAAAGGCAAACCGTGGGTGAGCGCCGTGCAGATAGAGGAGAGCGCGGATGTTTGTTTTGCGGTGGCATGCAGACATTGCAAAGAGCCGCTGTGTGTTACCGCGTGTATCACGGGAGCCCTTACAAAGGCCGAAGACGGCAGCGTCAGGATAGACCGCGACAAATGCGTGGGATGTCACTCTTGTATTATGATGTGTCCTTACGGCGCGGTGGTCATGGACGGAAACCATGTGGCAAACAAATGTCAATTATGTCTTACCAATAAGTTTGGGCAACCCAAATGCGTAGAAGGGTGCCCTAATGGCGCAATAGTGTATGAGGAACGATAATATGCGATATGTATTGATAGGCAACTCGATAGCATGCGTGGGCGCGGTGGAAGGCATCCGCGCAAACGATAAGGAAGGACGGATAACGATTGTCGGCAAAGAAAAGTATCCCGTCTACTCCCGTCCCTTGATATCTTATTATTTGCAAGGGAAGGTAAAAGAGCGCAACCTCTTTTATAAGACTGAAGCATTTTATAAGGACAACGGTTGCGAGGCAATGCTCGGAACCGAAGCCTTATCGATTGACGCTTCCCGCAAAACGGTAAAGCTTTCGGACGGCAGTGTTGTGCCTTACGACAAACTGCTGGTTGCAACAGGTTCGTCCCCTTTCGTGCCGCCCATGAACGGGCTTGAAAAAGTGGCGATAAAGCATACTTTTTACACTTTGGACGACGCGCGCGCCTTGCAAGAATCCGTTAATCAAAATAGCAAGGTATTGATTATCGGATGCGGACTGATTGGCTTAAAGTGCGCCGAATGTCTAAAAGACCTTGTGAATAAGATAACGATGGTTGATTTCGCTGAAAAAATACTTCCCGCCTGTCTTGACGGAAAGGCCTCGGGTATGGTTAAATTAAACTTGGAAGAAAACGGTATAGAAGTCCTACTGGGTACGAGCGTAAAAGAGTTTGAAGCAAACAGCGCAACGCTGACAAACGGCAAAGAGGTCGATTTCGATGCGGTTGTGCTTGCGGTGGGCGTAAGACCCAATGTTTCCTTGGTCAAGGATGCGGGTGGCGCCGTAGGCAGAGGCATTGTGGTGGACGAGCGTATGAGAACATCGCTTGCCGATGTTTACGCCGCGGGCGACTGTGTCGAGAATACGGACTGCGTGTTTGGAGGATGCAGGGTGCTTGCGCTGTTTCCCAGCGCATTTACAGGGGGAAGGGTTGCAGGCATCAACATGAGCGGAGGCAATGCCGCAAACGGAATGGATTTTGCGGTGAACTCTACCAAACTGTTCGGGCAATCCATTATGACGGCGGGCTGTATGAGCGGCGAGCAATTGGAGACAGAAAGCACGGGCTATAAAGCGTTATTCGTGCAAGACAATAAATTAAAAGGATATATTATAATAGACGATATAGAAAGGGCGGGCATCTATACGGCGCTTATCCGCAACGGTACGGATTTGAGCACAGTGGATTTCGAGATGCTCCAACGCAAACCGGGTCTGCTGGCATTCGACAAAGAAGTGCGACAAAGCATTCTGGGAGGCGAAGTATGATGAACATTGACGCAAAAAACCTTTCACATCGTCAAATAAACGAAAAGATAAGAGCTTGTCCGCAAGGCGAAAAGATTGTCATCGACAATTGCTTTTCCCAACGGTTCATCGCAAGCGGAATGAGCGGTAGAGAGATTGTAATCAACGGTGTTCCCGGCAACGCTTTGGGCGCATATATGAACGGGTGCAGGGTCGAAGTGAACGGCAACGCCCAAGACGCTGTTGGCGATACGATGAACAGCGGCACGATTATCATTAAAGGCAATACAGGAGATACTTTAGGGTATGCCATGCGTGGCGGACGGATTTTCGTACAGGGAAACTCCGGCGACCGCACGGGCATACACATGAAACAGTACAAAGATA
>JAQVTZ010000146.1 GCA_028699795.1 Clostridia bacterium
TTGGCGGAGGAACCGAGATTTGAACTCGGGCGGCCTTTCACAGCCCTACGCCCTTAGCAGGGGCGCCTCTTCAGCCACTTGAGTATTCCTCCATAGCCGATTTTTTTTAGATGCTTTTTGATAGTATCATATCGCATAATGTTTGTCAAGTTTCCGAGTATAATATTTGACCATTTCACGAGAAAAATGACTGCCAAAATGTGCAAATTCCCATAGCGATGCATAGAAAAAACGGCTTGGTTAAGATTTACATTTGGAAGGGTATTTGGTATAATAAGGCTATGGAAATACGCGTAGACAAAAGTCTTCATATCGGGGTTGCGGTGTCGGGAGGCGCCGACTCGATGGTGCTTCTCGACCTGCTGCTTGCAACGGGTGCGAAGATTAGCGCAATCAATGTGGACCACTCTATAAGGGGCGAAACTTCGGCGCGCGACAGCGCGTTTGTGCGGGCGTATTGCGAAAGCCGAAAAGTGCCTTTCTTTTACAAAAAAGTAGACTCGTTGGCGTATGCCGGGGAAAAGGGGATGTCGACCGAGCTTGCCGCGCGGGAATTGCGCTATGCGTTTTTCGATACACTGCTGACAGAAAACAAGGTGGATGTTGTCGCGCTTGCCCATCATCTGGACGACCAAGCCGAAACCGTGCTGATGCGCTTCTTAAGAGGCGCGGGCATCAGAGGGCTGCGCGGCATTGCCGACAGGACGGGGTATATTCATCCTCTTTTGGCTTATTCTAAAGAAGAAATTTTGTCATACGCCCAAGCGCGCGGCATCCCTTATGTGCAAGACGAATCCAATTGCGACACCTCGTACCGCCGCAACTTTCTACGGCACGAAGTGTTGCCCCTGTTAAAGACACGCTATCCCGACCTCAACAAGGTGATGGGCAGAACCGCCGCTATCTTCGAGGAATGGGAAGACTATCTCCTTACCCAAATCACCCCCTGTCAAAAAACATGTTGGGGAGTCCGTTTACCGCTTTCGGTATTGAACAGACATCCCGCCGTCGCAAAAAAATCGATAGCCGAAGCGATAAGAACTTTAGGGATACAAAAGGATGTCGAATACACCCACCTTGAAAGCATTTTGGGCTTAAAAGACGGTACCCCCCACACGCGGATACATTTGCCGTTCGGGGTGGAGGTCGTCAAAGAATATACCGAACTCGTCTTCGCTTACCGATTTATAAAAACCTCCTACGAAAAACCCTATTCGCGGGAGGCGGTATATGAATACGGAGGGGCGCAATATACCTTTCGGAAGGGCGAAAAGATAATGAAGGGCGCAACCTTCGACGAAGATAAATTGCCCGCGGGCGCCGTCGTGCGCACAAGACGCGAAGGGGATGTGTTCCGCAGATACAAGGGGCGCGAAAAAAGTCTTTCGGATTATCTGACCGACGAAAAGATTCCCTTCACGCAAAGAGAGCGATTGTTGGTGCTTGCCAAAGACAAGACGGTGTTCGCCGTGTTGGGAGTGGAGATTGGCGACGCCGTAAAAATAGACCAAAATACTAAAAATAGAATACAAATTATTACTTACGAAGGAGTTGCCCATGCATAAAGATGTGATTAAGGTATTGCTTACCGAAGAACAAATCGCCCGTAGAACCAAAGAGCTTGCCGCTCAAATCTCAAAAGATTACCAAGGCAAAAGCGTGTTGCTTATCTGCATATTGCGGGGCGCGGTGCTGTTTTTTGCCGACCTTGCAAGAAATATCAAACTCGATGTCCGTTTGGATTTTATGGCCGTTTCAAGCTACGGCGCCAATACTTCCACCAGCGGAGAAGTGCGCATCGTAAAAGATGTGTCACAACCGATAGAAGGGCTGGATGTCATTTTGGTAGAGGATATCATCGATACGGGACACACGCTGAAATATCTCAAAAGGCTGCTGCAAAGCCGCAATCCCGCGTCGCTCAAAATATGCTCTTTGCTGGACAAACCGTCCCGCAGAGAGACCGACCTTAAGGGAGATTATGTTGGATTCGACGTTCCCAACGAGTTTGTGGTGGGATTCGGCCTCGATTATGCCGAAAAATACCGCAATCTTCCCGACGTTTGCATACTAAAACCGGAGATATACGGAGGACAATGAAAGTAAGCGATGCACTGAAAAAGCTTGCGGCGCGCTTCCCCTCGCCTCTCTATGTTGTGGGCGGCGCGGTGAGAGACAGCCTATTGGGCTCCTACGGCAAAGACATTGACCTTGCGGCGGCGCTCGCCCCCGACGAGGTCGCAAGCGCGTTAAAGGGGACGGAATTTAAAGTATTCCCCACGAGCCCCAAACTTGGCACGCTCAAAATACGGGGCGGCGGCGAAGAATACGAATATACCGCGTTTCGCACCGACAGTTATGCATCAGACGGCACGCACACGCCCAAAAGCGTCAGGTTTACCAAAGACCTGCGGGAGGATGCGCTCAGGCGGGATTTTACGGCGGATGCCGTCTATTACGATATTACAAAAGGCAACTATCTCGACCCGTTAGGTGGTATAGAGGATATCGCGCAAAAACAGCTTCGCGCGGTGCGCGACCCCCGCGAAGTGCTTTGCGAAGACGGCTTGCGTTTGATGCGTATGGTGCGTATTGCCGCATCTTGCGGTTTTGAAGTGGAACAAAACTTGTATGCGGCCTGCAAAGAACAAGCGGAATTGCTGCAAAACATCCATAAATCGAGAATTGGCGCGGAATTTGCAAAGCTCGTTGTTTGCGATACCGAAAACGGCATTAAGGGCGCCCATGTCTGCGCAATAGAGATGCTTATCGATTTGGGCCTGATGCGGTTTATCCTGCCCGAGCTTTTGGAGGGAAAGGACTTTTTGCAAAGGGCGGACTTCCATAAATACGATGTGTTGGGGCATATCCTCAAGGTGTTCGAGCTCTCTCCCGCGCGCATAAGGCTTGCCGCTTTGTTTCATGATATCTCCAAACCCTCACAAAAACTGAAAACAGGAAAGATGGCAGGCCATGAGTTTGCGGGCGCTGTGGTATTGCGCCAACGCCTTACCGAACTCTGTTTTGCCAAAGAGGTGGTCGAGCGCAACGCGCGCTTGGTGATGGCGCATATGGTGGACCTCAAATGCGAGACCAAAGAGAATAAGCTAAAACTGTTTATCCAACGCAACGCGGATATTTTGGAAGACCTTATCGCATTAAAAAATGCCGATTACGAAGGTAGCGGTATGAAACAGGGCGACAATCCCTCTTCGGTAAGACTAAAAAATTTATATGATCAAATGAAACGCGACGGCGTGCCTTTTTGTACCAAAGAGTTGAAGGTAGGGGGCGCGGACTTGATCCAATTGGGGATTCCTGCGGCGCAACGGGGCAAGGTGCTGCAAGAGCTTTTAGAAACCGCAACAAGAGAAAAAAAGTTGTTAACGCGTGAAGGACAATATGCTTTTTTAGAAAAGAAAGCCATATATTTAAAGACTTTATAGCATACTAACGCTATGAAGAAGCGAATCGTTATTGTTCTGCCTGTTCTATTGTTGATTCTTGCAGGAGTTTTTCTTTTTGGCGCCGTAAAGCGCAATTTCGAATTGACGCTAAAGGACGGCGAAACGGTTTTGCTTCAAAAAAACTATAATATCAAACCCGCAACACGCTTGAAAGTGTTTTTTTTATACAAGAACGATTATGCCGCATTGTATGAAGACCTGCAAAATCCTACCGCTGCTTTGGACGAATTGAATGTTGATTTAAAAAAGGATCTTGCTCTTGCTACAAAAAGCGTAGAGTACCCCGCGTCAGACGCCACCGTCAGTTGGGACGGTCTGGAATTCCACTATTGTCACGAAACGGAGGGCGTAAGCGTAGACCAAAACGGGATTTCCTCGGCATTGTTCCAACATATGGGACGCAATATCGCCATTGAAGTTCAAAAAAGCGCGGTGCAACCCATGGTAAAAGAGGAATTTTTGCGCAAGATTACCGTGCAAATAAGTAGTTATGCGACAAGCTATGCAAGCTCCTCCGCGCCAAGGAAGAACAATATCTCCTTAGCGGTTTCGTATATTAACGGAACGGTACTGGCCCCCGGCGAAAGGTTTTCGTTTAACGAAATCGTAGGGGAACGCACAACGGAACGGGGGTTTATGGAATCCAAAATTATTTCGGGCGGCCACTTTGTAAAAGGGGTGGGCGGCGGTGTCTGTCAAGTTTCTACCACGCTTTACAATTCCGCGTTGCGCGCGGGATTGAAAATTATAAAGGTATCCAACCATTCTCTTCCCGTAGGGTATGTACCGCTTTCGTTTGACGCGATGGTGACATCCTGTTCGGATCTTGTTTTTGAAAACGACAGCGCCTATCCCGTCTACATTAAGGGCGAAAGCAACGGCGAAAAGCTCCTGTTTACCTTTTATGGAGACAATAAATATGAGGGTCGCTCTCTCGAGTATCGTACCGAAATCGTCAAAGTGCTTGTTTCGGACGAATACGAAGATATCTGCGACAGCACGCAACTGCAAGAAGGAGAGCGGTACAAAATCATCAGCGCGCCCAAAAACGGTTACATTTCGGAAGCGTATGTCGACATTTACGAAAACGAAAAGTTGATATCTTCGGTAAGAATCCGTCACGATACCTATCTGCCCCAAAAAGGTGTCCGAATCGTGCCCGACAAAATCAATGAGACTGCAAGAACTTACGAAAAATGAATAGAGGAATTTTTGCGTTTCAAGAACAAGTTCATC
>JAQVTZ010000147.1 GCA_028699795.1 Clostridia bacterium
GTGCGTTTTGCGATGATGAAGGTTAAGGTGTCCGTGCCCACAATCTTGTAGTTCGGGTTGCCCGAAGAAACCGTGACGGTGTAGGTGCCCGCATTTATCGGGGTAAACCCAGCGTAATCCATAACGGGCTCTACGGTGTCACCCTCCAGTACGCCGTTGAAGGTCGCGCCGATGTCCTTGTCGGTACCGTCGTATACGAGGTCGCGGTATCCATAGAAGGTCACCGATATCGCTCTTTGGGTAATAGAAAGAATGGCGGTATTCTCTTGCGAAGACAGCGGATAGTAATTTTGGTTGCCGTCGAAGCCCGCTTTTACCGTATAGGTACCCGCATCGGGTTTGTCGGTGTCGAAGGGGTAGATCACGGGGACGACCTCTTCGAAATCGAAGCCTCTTACCTTTGCCGTAAGCGGTTTGAAGTTGCCGTATACTTGGGTCAGCGTGCCGCTTATCGTGATAACGGGGAAGATTCGGCGGATACGGAGCAGAGCGGTTGCTGTGATTGTTTCATACTCGTCTGAGGTTGTCACGACATTGACACGGTATTCGCCCGCATTGACAGGCGGAATTGTATTGTTGTAGCCTTCGCCTATATAGGTTACGATGTATTGGTCGATTTCGACATTGTCTATCTTTACCGAAGGTGTAACGGTTTTTGCTTTTCCGTCGTAGTCATAGGTTGCATCGTACACGCGGATGACGGGACGGGACTTAATAAGCGCGTC
This sequence comes from Clostridia bacterium, assembly GCA_028699795.1. Classification (GTDB taxonomy): domain Bacteria; phylum Bacillota; class Clostridia; order Christensenellales; family DTU072; genus Firm-09. The sequence goes on from JAQVTZ010000147.1 coordinate 726, forward strand.
TATGACCAAAACCGAAGTGACAAGCATATAGTTGTCGTTGTCGATTTTGAGATTGGTCAGCTGTACTTTGGTTTCGCCGGGGATACCGCTGTCTAACAGAGCGGTATAAGTGAGGTTGACGCTGTCGTTATTCAGGATGCCCGAGAAGACATAGTTGGTCTCGTCAAGGGTGTTCGCCTCGCGACCCTCATGGTCGTCTACCGTGCGGACATATCTCTCGCCCGGAAGCACTTCTAAAGGCGCGGGTGTGACGGTGACGGTTGCTTCGTCGCCAAGGTCAAGATAATAGTTGGCGTATTGTGTTTCACCCGAAAGCGTGAGGGTATAATTGCCCACGCCGCTGTAGCGGGACAGGGTGCCGTACTCTATGCCGATATCGTCAATCCCTACCGTTTCCGCCGTGTCACCGCTTAAGAAACCGTTGTATTGGAGTGAGAACGAGGGCAAGTCGCTTCCGTATACCATGGTCGCTGTGTCTTGAACAAATGAAGCGGTCAGTTTGCGCTTGGTAATTTCGCAGTCCGTCAAGACGGAATCTGCGGGAAGCTCGAAGTTGACTCTTGCGGTGCTGTTGATTTTGTATACAAGGCTTATCGTGAGCCCTTGTCCTGCGTCTCTTTGGTTGTAGGTCGCCGTGACGCCAAAGCCCGTTCTCTTGAGGATGTCGGGCAGGGTGACGGTTGCGCCCGCTTTGTTGTTGCCGTCATATACTTTGGTTTTGCTTATCGCGAAAATCTCGTTGAGGTCGAAAGTATCGGCAATAACCAGCTTACGGATAACGAGTCTGGCAGGACCTGTCATGGAAGCTTCGTAGTTGTCGTTGCCGAGGTCGAGGGTCAGGGCATAGCCGCCTGTCTTAACATTTTCGCCCTCTTCACGGGTGACGGTATAGTTGGGGAAGACTTCGCTTAGCGGCTTGCCTTTGTCGATATCGGCAAGGTTGGAGGCGTCTAACTCGTAGCCGTAGCTTTGGGGATCTTCTTCGCCGTATACCTTTTGGAATTCGCCCATATACACGGGAATAAGACGCTTGGTAATAGTGAACCAATCTGTCGTTTCGTATGAGGCAATACGGAAGTTGTCGGCGAGCTCGTTGTCTGCCGTATAACCGTTTTCGGTATAACGGTAATAGGTAATGGTGGTTGCCAAGGTATCGATGGCGTATACGCCGGCGTTTTCGCCCGCTTCACGCACGAAGTCGAATACAATCTTAATGTCGTAGGCGTTTACCATGGATTGCGACAGATCGTCTGGGTCGGCTTCGCCGTATACTTTGGTATGCTTTTGCGGAACAATGCCGATGATGCGCTTGTTGATGGTGAAGTGTCCGGAGTTCTCGGCAAGGGTAAAGTTGTAGTTGTTTTGCTCTACAATACCCGTGTAGGAGTAAGAGCCGAAGGACTCGTAATCAAACATATTCTCTGCCGATCTGTCGCGGAGAAGAACGATGAAGATATCGCCGTCCGCGGTCCCCGAATCCACTCTTTGGGTAAAGTGAATATCGGTGTTGTCCGCGTCGCCGAAGAACTTGGAGCGGTCTTCGGCTTGGACGGTAAGCTCTTTGCGCTGAACGGTGAAGAAGAGCTCGTTTGTGTTGGAGATCGTGTAATTGGATTTGTCTGCGCCGTCAAGCGATACGCGTACACCGTATTCGCCCGCGTCTTTGATTTCGGTAAGGGTTGCCGCTTCTCCAATAAACGGGGTATAGGTGTAATCGCTTAGGACAAGCGACAGATCGTCGGGCGCGCCTTGGGAGTCGGTACAGATGTCGTTGTTGTCCGTAAAGACACATTCAACTTGTTTGGAAGTGCCGTCGTACACGAGCCCGCTATGGTTTTGGAAGACGATTTCAATCGGTTTGGGGTCTACTTTTGCCGCAAAATCCACTTGTACCAAACTGTAGTTGGGATAGTTGATACGGTTGAGTGTGACACTTACGGGATAGGTCGCTTCGTCTGCAAGTACGCCGAATGGTTTGCCGTCTGGGTAGGCTATCGTAAACCGCGGAAGTGTCCCGTTGTCGATATCTCTTTGGACACAGCCCTCGGGTGATACCGATACTTCTTGGTATCCGCCGTTATAGATCATGCGGACAAGGTTTTCGCCGGCATCGTAAGAGGCGATGGAGGCGGTGACGGTTTTGGGCGTGATGTCGAAGACGACGGTCACACTGCCCGTATAGTTATTGATACCGCTGATGCTTACACTGCCCTCGGCGGTACCCGAAGTGGTACAGTCGATGTTCGTGCCGTATACATAGTTGAAGTCTGCGTTCTTCACAAGGGTTGCCGCTCTCGCAAGGTCGCTTACGGTGGGTTCGGGGGTGTGCCTGTATCCTGTATATTCTAAAGATTCAATAGAATCTACGGTAACAGTGGGCGTATCGCCCAAGACGATTGTTTTGGGCGCGATATCGAAGGATACCGATACGCTGCCCGTATAGTTGCCCTTGCCCGTAAGGTAAACCGTGCCTTCCATCGGGCTGCCGCTTATGACATTGATGTTGTCGGTTGCCGTGCCGTAAGAGTAAGTGAAGTCCGCATCTTTTAGGAGTGTAACCGCTCTTGCGATGTCACTTAATGCGGGTTCGGGTTGGATTTGGAAACCCGTATAGATTTGCGTGGGGATAGCCGCCACGGTTGCTGTGGCATTTACGCCCGAAATCGTGATGGATTTGGGTTGGATATCGAAGGTTGCCGTCTTCGTGCCCGTATAGTTGCCGATGCCGTTAATCGTCACGAAGCCTTCGGAAACGCTGCCCTCGACGACATTGATGTTGTCCTCCGCATCCCCGTAGCTGTAAGTATAATCGGATTGCGGCAACAGGTCTGCGCCTCTCTGTTGGTCGGTGACGGAAGGCGTCCGCCTGATCTTTTCGCCCGTATAGGTAACAGGGTCCATCGAGGCAATCCTTGCAAGGGCGATATCTTTGGGGGCAATCGTATAGTCTAACCAATGGACGGGAGGCAGTTGGTAGTTGGGATTATCCAGTTCGGTGACGGTGATGACATAGTCTGCCGCATCTGTGTGGGTGTCGCCGCTTACCGTGAGGTTGACGATATCGATATAGCCGATCTCGACATTGGTCACAAGGTTGGACGCGTACGCCGAAACCGTCTGCGGTTGTCCGCTGTATATGAGACCTTCGTAATTGGTATAGATGATATCGATGATCCGTTGGGCTACCGTAAAGGTGATTTCGTTTGCGCCCGTGTAATTGCCCTTCCCCGCAATCCCTATCGTTGCAGTGCCCGCAAACAGATTATCTGTGTATGCGCCGTACTCGAAGTCGGTATCGAACACAAAGGTTTGGATGCTGTCTGCCACCCAAGGCGTCGGATAGTGGTAATCGCCGTTGTAGGTTAAGGTAACCTGCTCAAAGTAGATATCGGTTGCCAAAGATAAGTCTTTGGCAACAATAGTGACTGTAATTCCTGTGGGTTGGGTGAGCGTGTAGTTGACCGCGCGTTCGCCGCCCAGTGTAACATGGATATCGAACACATCGTAATCCCCTATATCCTTATTCTCTATGCTTGCCGTGCCGGGGATAATCGTAATCGGATCGGAGTAAACCAGTCCGTGCAGGGTGCCGCCCGCAAGCTGTACAACCGTGGTACCGTCGTACTCTCTGTCTATCGCATAGACATCGCTAATCGTAATGATCTTGCGTTGAACAGTAAGCGTAATCGGGAAGTTCGCGGACACATTGTAGTTGCTGTCGTCCGTAGGCAGGTATTTGACAGGATAGATGCCGCTGTCCGCGCATAACGGAGCGGTGTTGTAGGTGTTTGCGAAAGTGAAGCTTCCCGCCACATCCACCAGAAGGTTGTTGGCGTTCTTTGCGGTACCGACGATGTCGGCGTCTCCCAAACTTTGACCGTAAATCTTCGTGATATCGTTTGCGGTAATTGTCACAT
>JAQVTZ010000148.1 GCA_028699795.1 Clostridia bacterium
CCATTTCCACCAGGGCATCACTGCGGGCTGCTTCCAGCATTTGCAGATATGCAGCGTTGTTCATGTGCCCATAGATATCGCATTCATAGCCATAGATTTTCTTGTGAAACGTGAAGATCATGGTTCACACAGCTTAACGAGTATTTCGATTCGAGAGGAATCGTTCACTATACCGACTATAAGGATGCGCTCGGGCTTTTGCGCAAGCGTTATATGAATTTTAAAAGTCTCGCTAGGCTTGTTGATGAAACTCGAAAAAAGCTGGATGCCTGCCAAAAACCCGAAGAAGAGTTTATTTTAGACGAAAGCGTGACTTATGACCTCCATGCTTTAAGAGAACAAGAAAGAAACCTCGAGACCAAAGTCAACGGTTGCAAAAAACAACAAAACGAATTAGAAAACGAAATAAAGAAATATAACGAACGGGCCGCTCTAAAAGACGATTACATAACAGAAGCGGAAAAACTCCAAAACCAATTGAAACAAGTTAAAAAAGATCAGGTTATTATCAAAAAAACACTCAGCTTTTTAAAAACCGCCAAAGACAACCTTACCGAAAAATATCTCGGCAAGATGAACGAAGCGTTTGCAAAATACGCCGCAACAGTCTTGGGCGCCTCGCCGGAGCTCGGTTTTGATATTAAATTTAATTATGAAGTTGTAGAAGACGGATTGCGGCGCAAACCGCAATCGTTTAGCCGCGGTTACCGCGACCTGTTCGATGTGTGCGCCCATCTCGCTCTGGCAGACGCTTTATATAAAAACGAAAAGCCCTTTTTAATACTGGACGACCCCTTCAAAAACCTCGATGACGAGAAAATGAAAGCCGCCAAAACTCTGCTGAAAACACTTGCAAAAGAGTATCAGATCATTTATTTGGTATGTCATACAAGTAGACAGGTTTTTAGTGAGAAGTAGGGGCTGTCTCATTTTACGAAGTTAAAAAAGACCCTACTCCAAGCACAATTGTGTGTTTACGGTATCTTTTCTCGCCTTATGAACGCTTTCGCATATTGTTTACTGAAGTATCGATCTCCAAAGCTTGTTGTACCATTTTTTGTTGCTCTCTTGGTAGGCGTCTTCCAGATAGGCGTCTAAGATTGCTTTTGTTTCGGGAGCCGCCGTAAGTTGATAGTTGTTCACTACCCCGTAGTGATTATGTCCGTCGCAAACTACAATACGGGATTCGTCCGTAAGCATGGCAACCGAGGACGAAAAGGATACCGTACCGTCGCCCAGCAGGTGGTTTTCGGAATACAGATATTCTGTTTGCCCTTCGTCAGTACGATAAAAAGATTGATAAAGGCTGGGCATCCCGTTGCCTGTGAAATAAACGGTATCCACCAATGTGGTAGACAATACTCTTTCTCCGTTAGGAAGTAAAACGGTTAAAGAGTTTTTATAATCCAACCATTGCGACATTGCGGGTCGCAACTCGCCGTTGGTCATTTTTGCCCAAGGGCGGGAGCAATAGAATTCCCATAAATCTTCTTGACTGTCGAACTCTATGCGTTGACCATCCAGAAAAAAACCCGCTTGCTCGCCGTTGTGAGGCGCCGCAATCAGTTCGTAAGAAGGCAGAAGTTGATATGCTGTCCAAACATTGAGCAATTTCATAAATTGCTTTTGGAATACTTTTACCACAGTATCGGAAGATCCCGGCAAAATGGATTCCATCATCGTTACCGCTCCCTCCAACATGCCGCTAACATCCTCTAAGATATGTACAGCACTGAAAGAGCCATAATAAGGGGCGTTGTAACTGATATATTTTTTGACTTTATCTCGGTTTGCCTCACTGCGCGCAAGATAAATTGCCGCTACTTGTCCGCCGTTACTGTGCGACACCAATATAACTTCTTCATAACCTTGTTGGTTAATATAATCTTCTAGTTGTATCGCACTGATACGGTTATCGATACGAAAATCATAATTAAAACATTGCACTTCGTATTGTTCGCCATAGAGGCGTTGCATTTCGTCATACATCTCTTTTTGCGCATTGATAACGCCGAATTTTAATCGGGATTCGCTTGTCCAAGGCACAGGCTTCACCGTAGAAACAATTGGAGAGCCCTCTTCATTCATGGCCATAAGGTTAAATAAAGAATCCGCATCCCCCGCTCCTTCTTCGGCAAAAAGCTTATTGAGTTCTTCCATAAGCTCCTCATTAAATAAAAGCGGAAAAATATTTTCGAGATTAAGGCCTTCGGGAGAAATAATATCTCCAAACTGCAAGTCCGTATTCTCTAAAGGATCCCAAACACCTTCCCCTGTGGCAGTATCATACAAACCACTCGCAAACAATCCGGGCAGGATAATAACCGCTTTTTGGATGCGCTGTTCCTGATTGTATAAACCGTATGAAACCGCGGCAAAAGTACCGCCACTAATTGCAAAAATAAGTATGCCAACAAAGATATACAGTATCGCTTTTATCGCTTTCATGCACAATTCCTCCTAAAACAAATTGATTTTAGCATACTCACATCACTATTGCAAGATGGTCTTATATATTAACTTAGAAGTTTTTAAAAGTACAAATAAGGATAGATAATATTTATTTAATTCCCAATTTATAGATAAGCATCATGATAAAGTTGAGCGGTTTGGAAAAAACTTTGCGCCGCAGTTTTTTGATGTCTTTGGGTGTCTCGTCTGTGGGGATTGCGCTAACCGTTTTTACTGTATAACTTTTGTACAGCTGTTCTTGCGAGTATTCTTTGTCAAGAGGCTGGATAACGGTTACGGTTTCGCCGGGTAGAATGTCAAAAAAGTTGTCCGAGAAAGGAAGTGTATTGCAGTCCGAATGTAAGCAGACCAGCCTTGCGAATCTGTCCGAAGTAAGCTGTATTACCGCCTTACCGTCATTTATATATACTTTTTTAGTAATTTCCACTTGGGGCAAATCGATATCCCTCTCTTGTGCAAACAAAGCGGTCTTGCGGCATATTCGCATTTTATCAACAGCCAAATATGCAACTAATACCATATTTTGGATATCCGGATAATCGTTTATGGTATCCTTATTAACCTCTATTAAGCATTTGGAAGTAAGAGGTTCGGCGATTGTATCCATGCTGTTTTCTTTGACTATAACACCGTCAAATCTCATAAGGCAATACGACACCGTACAATTTTTACTTTGCAAAGTGTCATTGAGCAACCAAATCTTTGCGCTATCATTTTTGTTTTCGATGCTTAAGGTAAGCGGCGCATTAAAGTGTCTTGCGGTATATTGCAACGCCTTATAATTGCCGTAATAGTCTACCGACGCCCAAGAACATACAGGCCAGCAATCGTTTAACTGCCAATACATGGCGCCGTTACATCTGCCTCTGTTGCGTCTCCAATGCTCGGTTGCATCTTTGACACACTCTTGTTGCGCTATTTGTGACAGGTAGATGTAGTCTTCAAAATTGCGGGGTAAACGGAAACGCGTCGAGATATAATAAACCATTCTTAAGTTTCCGCTATTGCATTTTTGGTGCGCGTTGAACACTTCGGACTCCAAGGTATGCGGTCCTTTGCCTGCAAACTTCTCAATAGTTTTAAGGTCGGGCAGGGATTCAAAACCGAATTCAGAACAAAATCTCGTAAAGCGTTTGCGGTAATAAGTCATAGGTTGCAGTCCGTGCCAAACTTCCCAAAGATGCGTATCGCCTATCTTGTCACTCCCGACATCTTTCAGAAATCCCGACCCGTAAGGCGACCCTGTAATATAAGGTGTGTTGCCGTCCGACTCCCGCACAAGACGGGGTAAAATATCATAGAAAAACCGCTCTGTCCATTTGACAAACTTGCGGCGGTGCAGCCATAGCGGCGTCATTTGCTCGATTTCGTTGTTGCCGCACCATACGGCAAGGCAGGCATGGTGACGAAGTCTTGAAACTTGATATTGGATTTCTTTTTCGACATTATAACGAAATTCGTCCCAAAAAAACGGATAGGCCTGACAGGCAAACTGGAAATCCTGCCAAATTAAAATACCGTATTTGTCACATAGTTTATATAAGGTGTCGGAGCCGTAATAGCCTCCGCCCCACACTCTAAGCATATTAAAGTTGGCAAAGAGCGCGGCATTGATATAATAAGTTAGCTTTTGGGTATCGACTCTTGTAATAAAAGAGTCCGACGGAATCCAGTTTGCTCCCTTAATAAAAAGAGGTTTGCCGTTTAATACGAATTGACAGTTTTCGCCGAATTCGTCCTTGTTACGATTTAACTCCAGCGTACGCAATCCAATCTCTTTTTCGGTTTGGTCCAACACCGTTTGTTCGTCCAAAATCGAAAGTTTTAATGTGTATAGTGGCTGTTCCTTTTTGCCTGACAAATCATTTGTCCACCAAAGTTCGGGGTTATCAATCAAGAAAGTTGCTTGCGCCTTACCGTTACTGCAAGCCCCTTCCGCACGCTTTTTCTCCCCGTTCGGACACTCCAACATAAGCGCAAATTTTATATCGTTTTTATTAAAAATTTCAATATCCGCCTCGATATCCAATGTTACTTTGTTATCGTGATGCGTTTGCAACACTTTCATGTCCGATATTCTTGCTTTGTGGTAAGTAACAAGCCCGATATTGCCGCTGATACCGCTAGGCGTAAGCACGGG
>JAQVTZ010000149.1 GCA_028699795.1 Clostridia bacterium
CGCAAACGGAATTCAACCTGATTTTTCCTCCATTATAAGGAAGCTCGGGCAATCCCCACAGCAAAAGCGGCTTATCGCAACGCTTTTTAATTTCCAACACCAAATGCCCCAAATGAAAGGTTCCCGAAATAACGGCGATACCGTCCACATGCTTTTCGGCAAAGTATTTGCCCGCCTCCACCGCCTCGTCGGGCTCCATGATAATGTTTGTAACAGCGTACAAACAAATACTATTATCTTTATTAAGCTCTTCCAATATGCCTTTATAAATTTCTTCCGCCGCCTTATAATCAAATGTATTTCTCGTCAAACAGACGATGCCCAAGTTAATTTTTTGCTTCATATCACACCTCGAACAGTTTTTCCATTAAAATATGTCTTGCCCCTGCGTAAGCTTTAATCTTTTTGTCGTTACCTATGGTTTGGATCTTATATTGTTTTTTAAATCCCAATTCTTTCATCTTATCGTAAAATTCGCCCACAATGCCTTTTTGAAAAAACAATCCGCCCGTGACCATAATCATTTTGGGGTCGTTGAGCGTTGCCGCGTTACCGATTGCCATCGCCAATCTCTCGATTAACTCGTTAATGATTGCGGTGGCGGCTTCCGATTGTCTATACTCGGCATAAATAGATGCAATATCTTTCCGTATCCCCGTGCGGTCGAAATAAGCATCCTCCACGGCAGTTTCGGAGGCCAGCGTTTCTAGACACCCCCTTTTACCGCATGCGCAAGGTTTGCCGCTCAAGCGTACTACGGTATGTCCCAATTCTCCGGCGTCTCCGTTATAACCTTCTACTACTTTCCCGTTTACAACCAAGGCGCAACCGATACCCGGCGAATGTTTGACATACATAAAGTTTTCGTCGCGTTTGCTAATAAGAGCGCGCGCCTGCGCTCTGACATTGTTACTCACGCTGATATCGCAACAAAGCCGATGCGTAAGGCAATCGAGAAGCGGATAATTGTTTGGCAGTATGCCGTGACTGTCTACCGCAATGCCCCACTTTTTATCCACCTTGCCGGTAATGCCCACGCCGACGCCCAAAACGCTTATCTGTTGAGGACAGGCTTCAAGTACTTTTTCTATTTCGTCGGCAAGAGCCTCGGCATTGCCGCATACCAGTTCTTGCGTGGCGAATATCTTTTCTTCTATGACCTTATGATAGGTACATAAAGCTATATGGATCTTGTCTTTCTCGATATTGACGCCGATTGCCCCTAAGATATCTTCTTTGAAGTGTAATAGCACTTCTCTGCGCCCCGTTGCGTTGCGCTGCACATTCCCCTGTTCCGAAATCAAGCCTTCTTCCATAATCTCTTTGGAAATTTGCGTAATGGATGCTGTTGTAAGGCCGAGTTCGGATGCAAGCTGCAAGCGTGATTTGTCACCTTCGTGCAACAACTTGAACAGAATACTGATTTTGTTGCTTTTCCGCAATATTTTTGGATTGGTAACCTTTCTATCCATAATAACAAAACACCTCCGCAAGGCTTTTCGCCGTAAATTTCTTAGGATTATTTTGAAACAACGGATGACTTTGGCACTCTGCCGCAAGAGCGGCAACATCTTCGCAGCCAAGTGCTTTCAGCGTAGTTTTAAAACCGAATTTTTCTTTGAAATCCTTAATTTTGTCTGCCATAGCACCAACACCCCGAAATCCCAATTTTTGGGCAAGGGTGTGCAAACGCCCGTCCACGGAAGCGTTTTCCCGTAAAAACATATCCAAAGTAAAAGCGCAAGCCTCTCCGTGATTGAGATGATATCGTATTGATAACGGATAACTGCAAGCATGTACCGCGGCGGTTTTGGGCAAAGCGAACGCAAGTCCCGCATAGAGCGCGCCGAGACTCATTGCAGAGCGCGCTTCGATATCTTCGCCGCATAAATAGGCTTTTTCTAGATGTGAAAAAATCAATTCGAGACTTTTTTCGGCATACATATCGCAAACAGGTTGATGGTTCACGCTCCAAAAAGCTTCCAACGCATGGGACATGGCGTCAATGCCCGTAGTCGCTGTCACAAAAGGCGGCACGCTAAGCGTAAGTAAAGGATCCACTACGGCCAGATAAGGGTAAAAATTATCGCATGGTAAAGGGGATTTGATGCCTGTTTGGTCGTCGTTACAAACGGAAACCGATGTTACTTCGCTGCCCGTGCCCGCGGTTGTTGGAAGAACAACCAACGGCAGATGTTTTGCGCCAAAAACTTTTCGTTTATAAAAATAATCCGTAGCCGTACTGTCTGCAAAGACAAGCGAACAGGCGAATTTGGCAAGGTCCATAGACGAGCCGCCGCCCAAAGCCACCGCATAATCGGCTTCGGTCTGCCTCAGCAATTCCGCAGCCGCCGTTACTTCCGAAAGCATCGGATTGGGGGTAATATCGCTATACAAAGCGACAAGGGAGGGGCAGTCCTTCATGATTTTATCCGCCATTCCGTTTTCGGCAAACAACTTGTCCGCTATTAAAACTCCCCTTTTAAAGCCGCAAGAAGTTGCGATATCTTTCAGTTGTTCGGCAACACCTACGCCGAAAACAATTTTGACGGGTAGCGAATACGCGAAACTATTTCTCATAAATGATGTCCTCTAATTGTTTGATTTTGTTGTCCGCGTTGGTAAGCCATGCAGCGCGCCAATCCTCTAAATCTTGAAAGCGAGCGGTTTCTATAAAGGCTTTCGCCATTTGCACGCCCATTTCGGGTGCAACAATCCAACCGCCCATACACAGAATTTGGGCGCCGTTGACCGCGCGCGCCATTTTTGCCGTATACACGCTTTCGCATGCCACAGCATACACCCCCTTAAATTTATTGGCGACAATACTCATCCCCGCGCCTGTACCGCAAACAAGAATAGCCAGCTCATACTCTTTGTCTTGAATCTTGGGGGCAATTTCTTCCGCAACCTTAAAAAACGGATGGACCTCATTTAAATCAGTAGTGCCTAAATCCTCAAAAGCAATCTTGTTTTCTGCAAGAAACACTTTGATTGCTTCTTTTAGACTATAACCCGACTTATCCGAACCAATGACTATCTTCATTAAGACCTCTCTTTGCACGCCATACGCCTCCTTCCCAAAAAAACAAAGGCGAGCGCGACTAAATATGATAATTAAAAGTTTTAATTAACATAACACAGAAATAGGGTCTTGTCAATATCCATCAAATGTAAATCATCGCTTATTGACAAAAAATTCATCAAAGTCCAACTCAAGCACCTTTATTTCGCCCCCGCTTGTCATTCAAAATTCCTCGAATGGGCGAAATAGAGGTTTCCAACTCAAAGTACTTATGAAGGGTTCCTAACTATATTGGTTCTTCATTAGTTTAATAAAGATCTTTACCATATCGGGGTCAAATCTTGTGCCCGCGCCTGCGACAATCTCTTGCAAAGCAAATTCTTTGGCAGAAGCGCCTCTTCCTTTTTCGCGTTCTAAGACTCTTTCGTAAGTTTCGGTAACCGCAATCACTCTTGAAATGAGAGGAATCTCGCTCCCCTTGAGCCCTTTGGGGTACCCTTTGCCGTCCCAGCGTTCGTGGTGGCTGTATACGCCGTCGGCAATGTCTAAAGTATCGTCAAAAAGATTGAGGATACGATAACCTACCATGGAATGTTGGCGCATTTTTTCTTTTTCTTCTTCGTTGAGGTCATTGTTTGTCATCAAGCTGTCGTCCAATACGACCTTTCCGATATCATGCAGATATCCCGCTTGCTTTAACTTGATGATTTCGGGGGCGGGAAGACCCAGCGCTTCGCCCATTTGTCTGCAAAGCTCGCTGACGGTTTCGGAATGTTGTCTCTCGTTGTTTCGTTTGTTGTGCAAAGCATCGATTATGGTATCAATAATGTCTTTGTTTACGGCCTTGCGGTTGAGAGTTTTGTCTTTGTACATTGCTTTTTCGGCGTTATGCATTTTTTCTTCTAAGGATTGCTCGGGTTCCGTTTTCGCGTCAATCCCCAACGAAATACTGCACTTAATTGCCGCAATTCGCGCTTTGGTAAATGCCGTTTTTATCTTTTGCACCATTTTTTGCCCTGTTTCTATGTTTGTCTTCTTCATAAGGATGACGAACTCGTCTCCGCCTACACGCGCAAGAATGTCTTGCGGACGGCAAAACATTTTGAGAATTCTGCTGGTTTCCTTGATAAGCGCGTCACCGTTCACATGTCCGAAAATATCGTTGGTCATCTTCAAGCCGTTTACATCGGCAAACAGTACGGTAAGCGGAAGATTTTCCGCCGTGTCCGCAACTTTTACTTCTTTCTCGTAGCCGCCTCTGTTAAGCAATCCGGTAAGCGTATCATGGAAACTGAGATAATTGATTTTTTCTTCTCTTTTTTTGCGCTCCGTAATATCGGAAAAAGTTACCACTCCGCCCACAATCTTACCGTCCACGATTTGAGGATAGGCGTGATATTCGACATAAAAGTAAGTGCCGTCCGCTCTCCAAAAAACTTCGTCATCTACATGGACGCCTTGTCCTTTTTGGATTGCTTTAAGGATAATACAATCTTTTTCTTGATAGTTCGAACCGTCCGCTTTTTTATGATGAATCTTGAAGTGCATCTCTTTGCCGATAAGTTCTTCGGACTTG
>JAQVTZ010000013.1 GCA_028699795.1 Clostridia bacterium
TCTTCGTCAACCGTAAGAATTGCTTCCAACCAGTCGGCGGAGTTAACGGTAATCCAACTGAGTGACTCGAACTCTTCTTCGGGCACAATGGTTTCTCTTTGGACATATTGGTATACGACACTCGAACTTCTTTCGATGCCGTCTAGGGAAAGTGTAATCGCGGGATATTGGTTGTTGAGCACACGCATACAAGTACCCGGCACATAAGAACCTGTATCGATATCGAAAGACAGGATATTGTATTGTGCGTCGCTTGGGGTAATCCGTGCCTCTGTAGAAGCTAAGGCAGTTTGGTCTTTGGGGAGACTCACAGCAAAAACCAAAGCAAGTAAAGCTAATAGGAGTACTACCGTAAGACACGGTTTGCGGGCTATAATGTGTTTATTCATCTTCTACCTCTCTCAGGCTGAAATGTATGCAACACTATAATAGCATAATATATATATATATAACAAGACCTTTTTTTTATTTTTACTAATTATTAATGGAAGATAGCCTAAAAAAATCCAATATTTACTAAAATTTATTTTTCATTTGAGAAGTTTCGCAACATCGCGAAGGCGGAAACATGCCTTTTTATAAACAATTGCCGTAACAAAAAGAGCTGCTCGCAGAACAACTCTTTTGGTTATGACAATCCTATATGGGACCCTCTACTTAATTATCTTCGTCGTCTTCGTCCTCGTCGTCTTCGTCCTCGTCTTCGAGGTTGTCGTCGTCGATGTCGTCTATATCGTCGATTTCTTCGAAATCATCCTCCATCAAATTTTCATCCGTATCTTCATTTTCTTCATTATCTTCCCAATTTTCTTCTTCCGCTAGTCCTTCTAGCGATACTTCATCGGGCATAATAATATCATCCTCATCGACATTTTCTTCGTCTTCTTCGGATTTATCCCATTCATCTTCTTCATCCGCGTCTTTATGTTTTTCTGCAGCCTCAAGAAGCGCGGCGCAACTTTCGCAAATCTTTTCGCCGTCGTTCAAAAAATTGACACGGCATTTGGGACAAAGCTCCGCCTCTTCGTCGTCCACTTCTTCTTTGAAAGTGACACCCTTCATTTCAGCTTCGCAAATATCGCAGTATTCTTTGTCTACAGGGATATAATTTATATCACATCTGGGACATTTTTTGTATTTCGACATAGCAACTCCTTACTACACTTTTTAGCAGTATAAACTAATTCGGCTATATTATATTGACTAACTATGTAAAAGTAAACCGTTTTGACATAAAAAATTTGAAAAATATTACTTTTCGTAGATCTCTTAAAAAATAGAAACATCTTCGAATATAATTTGGGAACCTCTATTTCGCCCCTTCGAGGAATTTCGGATGGATTTTCGAGAAAATCGCCGTTTTGACGAAGTCAATAGCAGCGCTATTGTCGAGGAAAATAGGCGGTTACCAAACAACGTTTGCATTTTGGGTTTGGCAGTACAAGATGCCACAAGCCCAAAATGGCAAGCGGGAGCGAAATAGAGGCGCCCAATTAAAGGACCCACTTCATAAATACGATTTTAAAAAGTGATACACTTTGCGCGAAAAGTGCTGATAAAATTATTTCGTACAAATTAAAAATATTTTTGTACAAATACTTGTAATCCGTAAAATAATATGCTATAATGTGACTGCTTTTGTCGAACGACTATTATTTTTATTTAACACCTTGCTATAATTGCCTCATATTGCCAAAAAAAACAGGATAAAGGAGATTTTTATGACAAAAACATACTTGCTTGTCTTACAAGAGAGAGCAAAACTTTGCAATGATCTCAACAAGCTGACTAATTTAGTCCCGTCATTTGAGATCGCCGGCGTAGTAAACAGCTTTACCGACGCAAAACTAATCCTCGAAAAGTTTCCGATAGATGCTTTTATTGTTGAAATGAAAGACCTGTCGGAAATTTTTATGCAATCTATCGAGGGAATTGCATCTTTGCCTGTTAAACCTGTCATCGCCGTCTTCACGCCAATGCAAGACGATATGGCGCTCGCCAAGTTGCGCAAAAGAGGGTGTAACTTAATTTTCAGAGTACCGTGCGAAATAGAAGAAGCGGCAGAAGAATTGAAGCGCACCATTACTCTGCAAAAAAAGAACGCTTCCCCTTTATCGGTACGCTTGCCGTACAACAAACCGCTTGACGAACGACTTGCCAACATCTTTATCGCCTCGGGCATACCGCCTCACATAAAAGGTTACCAGTTTTTGCGCGAAGCGGTCAAACTTGCAGTACATACTCCGTCTATGATAAATAATATTACCAAACAACTTTACCCCAGCGTCGCCTCCCATTACAATACCACATCCAGCAAAGTCGAAAGAGCAATAAGACACGCTATCGATGTTGCTTGGTCCAGAGGGAAAATAGATAATATCAATAATATTTACGGTATCAAAGTTTTTTCTAAAGGAGAGCGCCCCACCAACGGCGAGCTAATCGCCCTTATTAGCGATAAAATTATTATAGAGGGTATTAGCTAATAAGCCGTAATTGTTGATGCGGAGATAAAACGGTTAAAAGGGGGCCGGTTCGCGCGTAGACGCGTGCCGGCCCCCTTTTGTTTTAACATTTTATGTTGGTTTGTATCTATTATTCAGCTTCAGCCACTATCGCTTGTAAGCAGCGCGATTTCGTCTTCGGCAGTCACAATCCCCAAAAGTGTCCCTGTTCTGCTGTCGGCATCACGCTCGATGACTTCGTTAAGATTAAGATAATAGGTATTCTCCAACACATCCGAATTAAAGTAATATAGAGTGTTCCCCACCAAATCCAAAGACAACCAGCTTGTGCTGAAACTACCGTCGAAGACAATAGAAGAGCTTTTAATATTTTCGCTATAAGTTACCGTATTGTCTATAACCGTTTTTTGCAAAACGGGAATACGATATACTACATTGCTAAATAAATAATATACCGAAACCTCATTGTCGCTCTCTTCGATATCCAGTACCTTGACTTCGGAAGAACCGGGAATCAGTGTTTTGCGCGCCCAATCGGCGCCCTCTTTATAAAGCATATCCACATTGTTGCCGTTGCTGACAATCGCGGTATCGTTGTTTAAGAATCTAAAATTCTTATAAGTGGTTTTCTTGGCATATCTTATTTCGTTTGCAGGCAGAAATGCAAGAGATGTATCGAAATCGTAAGAATAGGTGCCTTCTGATGTCTTATTGGTACCCTGATCCGTCTTATTATAAATTAAACGCACCTTGTCGCCTGCATACACCGCCTCCACCAATGTCAGTTTGAACCCGCCGGGATAAACGGATTCGACTCCGTAAGTTTCGGCGTTGGCCTCCAACACTTTTTGGGGTTCGCCTCCTGCTCTATAATACCATAACACATTATGGTAGCTGTTTTCGTTATCGGCCGCTTTTAAATAAAAAACAGAATTGACAAAATCGTTCTGACCTTCTTGATAGCGGGGGAAGACATAGGCATTTACCTCTTCGTCTATCTTGGTATCCGTAAACTTTTTGGAATTGGTGTCGATCGCATGCAATTCGTTCTCTTTCACATATAAAACATACCCGTCTACGACTTGATAAACAACGGTGTAATCGTCAAACTTTTTGACCACTTTGGTGTCGGTGCCGTCCAGTTTGGTTTTCATTAACCACATTTGGGCTATTTTGGGCTCGCCCTTGCTGTCTTTATCGATAGAAGGAGTGCTGTAAAAAAGATATCCGCCCGAGATATAAAGCCCCGAGGTCGCCGTAGTATTGTACACATTTTTGGATACAACCACAGTATTGGTGGACTTTAAAGGGTTTCCGTTTTGGTCGAGTTCGACACGGGCAATTGCTCCCTTTTGCACTTCGCCGAAGGTGTTGTCCACTTCGTTGCCGGCATAGCCGTTAATATAATAAAGATATTTTCCGTATCTTACCGCAAGCCCGCCGTTAGAGGTCACGGTAGAGTCGGATGTATCCGTTGGAATCGCTTTTGTTTTGTAAGATTCGTTGCAACCAGCCAACATCGCGGCGGCCAACAGAACACAAACAATTACTAACAGTATTTTTTTAACCATATTTACTCCGTTCTATAGATGCCTATAAGTAAAACTAATTATATATTATAATTGCATAGTTTGCAATAGATTTGCCGCAATAGATTTTGCCAAAACCTGTTTATCCGATGATTTCGTTTATGGAAGGAAGCACGACGGTGGGCTGAATCCCCGAAGAAGCAAGCATCTCGGGCGTTGTCTCACCCGACAGCACCAGCAAAGATTGATAGTTATTATTGATGCCGAAAAGGATATCCGTATAAAGTCTGTCACCCACCATCACAATTTTTTCTCGGGCGACATGAACCGTCTTATCAATGATTTCCGCCATAGGAGAGTAAGGCTTGCCGCAAATCACACTCGGCGCTCTGCCGCAAGAGCACTCCAACAACGCCATTAACGCGCCCACATCGGGCATGTCGCCAATGTCCGAAGGGCAAACAGTGTCCGGATGCGTTGCCATAAATTCTCTGCCTTTTTCTAGTAGAATGTTGGCTTTCCACAGCTTTTCGTAGTTGAGCGTCGTGTCGAACGCAAGCAATACGATATCCGCATCCTCTTTGACTTCGATTCCCGCTGCCTTAATTTCTGATACAAATGCAGGTGTCCCCAACGGATAAACGCTTTTCCCCTTGCGGCGGGTGGTCAAATATTGTATGGTTGCCATCGTTGAAGTAAGAATCTGCTCGGGAAGGGCGGGGTAGCCCATATCCGTTAACTTTTTTACATATTCTTGCTTGTCCCTACTGCTGTTATTGGTCAAAAAGAACACTTTTTTGCCTGCTTCGGTTAACTTTTTTAGCGTTTCGACAGCGTCCCCTATCGGCTTGTTGCCCAAATATACTGTACCATCAAGGTCAAAAAGAAATACCTCTGCGTCAATTTTTAATTCCATTTATCTTCTCCATTGTTCAGCTTATCGATAAACCCTACGCGGCAAAGTGTGGCAAACAAACCTTGGTCTTTTACCCGTTCTTCGGCTTCCAAAAAACGATCAAAGAGAACGGAGGCGCAAGGCGTTTTGAAGTATCGTGCGCCGCTTTCCCAAAGATACCTTTCGGAATACCGTGACAAATCACTGTTGTTAGGAAGAACTTCCTTCAAAAACTCTCCCGATGCGCGGGAGATAAGCGCATCACGGCAAAGATTGCCCCTCAGCGCTACATCCTGTAAGAAAGTTCTGTCTTTCCCTATAAAGATACCATTAAAATCTAATTTTGTAAACTGTATCAAAGAAGCTATTGCCAAATAATTCGTAAAAAACACACTGTCTGCGGTATCATGACTCTGCTTGCCAAAAGCGACTTCGTACAACAGTTCACCTCCCATGCGGGAAAAGATAGAGGAGGCTTTTGCCAATAGTTGCGCGCATTTTTTTATTTCTAACGGCTCAGACAGCATCTTCTTAATTCGTTCTGCAAGCGTTATCATTGCCTTACAATCGGCATAACAAAGGGCTGCATCCGCGCAGGCAAAAAGCAATCCCATCAGCGAGGCATACGCCGATCCTCGGGTGTGTCGGGTTGTATTATAACTATAAAATACCTTTTCGGGCACCTTAAAAGTGGAATAAGCGTTCCCATTCTCGCAATATGGAGAATAGCAGATTTTATCTATAATGCCTGTCAATAACAGCAACCGCTTGCCTTTGGCTTCCTTTCGCGCTTTTTTTATTTCACGATATCCGCCCGCACCTACCACACAACACACATGCTCGCCAAACGCGCCTCCGATTTCCACCGGATTGCCTCCTTCTATAAGCAACTTCGACAATTCCGCTTTAGGGCATCCCACAATGCCCACCACTCCGTTTGGATAAGTTTGTCGTATTGTATCTGCAAGTGCCGCATAAGGGTTTTCACAAAAAACAGGTTCCGTCATCATAAAATAATTATAGTTTGTCCTTAAAAAAGATTTCACCCGTTTTATGGCGCTTTTTGTTGTTTGTTATGGTTTCGGTGTAAGAATCAGTTTGTCCCTATTGATTTTTAGGTCATACATTACTTGGAAGAAGTGGTGCGCGAAGGCGACCACGGGAACGCCTAGCACCAGCCCCCAAAAACCAAATAAGCCACCCCCCACGACAACCGAAAACAAAATCCAAAAACTTGATAGTTTTACATATTTCCCTACCACCAAGGGGTATGTGGTCAACTGCTCTATCTGTTGTAAAACAACAATAACTATTACAAAGAGCAATGCTTTCGAGGGGTCTGCCGAGAAAATAAAAATAAACGAAACAACTCCGCCGACATAGCCGCCTACCATTGGGATTAGATTTGCTAGCGCCATGATAACAGTAGCCAATGCCGCATAAGGCAATCTAAATATCGTAAATGCGATAAAACACATTATGCCGAATATTACTGCTTCAAAAAGCTGACCTGCCAAAAACTTCGAAAACTTTTCGGTCGCCAATTCCAAAGCTGCCAAAGTCTTTTTTGTCTTTTCGCTGTTGCTTAAATACAACACCAATTTTCGGAGACTTTCTACCATTTTTTCTTTGGATAAAATGAGCAGTATGCCCATAAAGAATCCTAAAAGGGCATCCGTTACTGTTCGGAATGTGTTTCTGAACGCCTCCAACGCTTTGGGCAAAAAGTTTTTCAATCCCGTTGTGATTTCCGAAAATATTTTATCTAGATTCCCTGTGATAAAATCTGGCATGACCCTGCCGAAAAATTCGCTCCACCCGCTTTCTTGCAAGTCTGGAAGCTTATCGATAATATTTTTTACGCTTGCGATTACCTCAGGGATAAGCAAAAAGCCCGCCAAAGTGGCCATCCCCAAAACCACCACTAGGGTGATTGCAAGAGAGAGAGCGCGACGGACTTTTTTTAGTTTTGGGGAAGCCAGTATCGTTTTTTCCAACAACTTGATAGGCGTATTTAATATCAACGCAACCAAAATCCCGATAAACACGGGATAAAATGCGCGCCCGATTGCTCCGCCAATCTTTACGGCATGCTCGAAATTGAGCAAGATAAATAATATCAATAGGATGCCAATACCAGCCCAGACCCTTTTTGCCATACATAAAGCATGAGCAAAAAGAATGAAATTACTTAAGGAAACACCTTATAAATACTTCAAGCTAAATAGAGGTTCCCCAATTAGTTGATGGCTCCTTAAATAATTCCTCCCGTGCCAAGCACAATATAAACCATAACACCTACAATCGCTGCGGCTAGTACCGCTTTCATTATTTTTGTGACAATAGACATAGTATCCTCCGATTACAATTTTTGTATGTTCTTTGCGTTGTTCAAAAAGCTGTTTCTGTTGTACACTTCGTTGGAAATCGCCACTGTGGTTTTGATGCCTACTACATTCGCTACAAATGAATTGTTGTTGAATGTGTAAGCCACATTGGCACCCGCGATATAGACGGCTTCGCTCTTATTATATGAGAAAGTGTTTTGGTGCAATTCCAAATCGCCGTTGCGTACTTGCAACGCGCTGATGTTATTGTCTAGCGTACACTCGCGCATATTGACAGACCCGCCCATCATCAGCACCCCGGCAGTAAAACCTGTAATTACGGTATTGTTAAGATAAATCGTATTTTGGTATCCCATTTCTGAATATAAAGCTACCGAATTGGTAAGATATGAGCTACCCGTCCGCATCAGGCAGGATCTTGAAACAGTAAAGGTACCGGCGTTTTCTCCCAATGAAATTAGCGCCTTATTGCCTATCGCATTCAGCCGCACAATATCCAATCCTACCGTGCCTTTGGTTATTGTAATGCTTTCGAACACGACAACGGGCATTTCGTTTTCGTCATAAGCGCCTACGATAGAAAGGTTGACGTTTTTGTCTATCGTGATGCTGCCGTAACTGCCTTCACTGAGATACCATTTGTACGGCGTTTCGCTGTTGTCCTCCAGCGCGTCGATGTTATCCAACAATTGCTCTTGCGAAGTGATGAGAACGGCTTCACTGGGGGTCGCAATCTCATACACTCCGTCATAATAGTGCATGATTTCGTAATTTGCAATCGTTTCGGAGGAAGGTCTGGAAATAAGCGTCAAGGGATACTCTCCTTTGATGCTGTATTTCGTCAATGTGGCCCCCGACGAAACCCCATTTACGCCTACCACAATATCAAGGGCGCCCAATATTGCGATGATTTCATTTATGTCGCTCTTTACAATTTCGGTTTGATCTCCGAATGCGCCGGGCTCATTGAGGGTAGCCGCGGAGCTGAATGACATAATGTCGTCCAAATAATAGCTTGTCACATAATTGATACGGAAATCTACTTGCCTTTTGGTTATCGTGAACTGCTTCTCTTTGAGTTCATCCACAATGCAAGTGCTATCGGGCATACCGTTTGGCAACAATAAGTTGGCGCTGTTATAGTTGATGCCTCCGTCAATTCTTACGGTAACGCGGTATAACCCTGCGCTAATCACCTTGCTACCAGCGGATAAATCGATCCATCCACTTAAAGTTCTTTGTTGATAAACATATTGGGAAGTTGCAACGATATCGTAAAGGTCTTGATATTGCTCTTTGTCCAGCTCGTTTGCGTATGCATCTCTTATTACAACAGGAACATCGACATAATCACCCGTATACACAAAGGAGTCTACCAATGAATAGTATACCGTTTTGCGAAGGATGCGAATCGTCACTTCGATAGGCAAATTTTCGGGAGAGTAATAGAAATTGGGCTGACTGTTATCAATAGTCATTACCAGTTTGTACACGCCGACATTTTTTATGGTGCCGGTATAAAGCTCCCAAATATCCTCCAATTGATTATACTTATAGCAAGTTTCGGTGTATTGCAACAGGTTGTTGCCGAGGATATCAACGCCGCCGCCCGTATAAACAAGCCAAGGTCGTTGTTCTTGACCTTTATAAATATACGAAATACTGCGTCCTATAATTTTGCCTTTGTTGTCGTAGGTGTAGGTTGTCTCTGCCTCAGAACTGCTGTCCTCATAATAAATTTCGTTTTCGAGGATTTCGTTCACTCTTATTGTGAAGGAGAAAATCTTATAATCGTCTACATTGTAGTCGTTTATCAGGATTCGCACATAGTAAGTACCTACATCAATAGGTTGGTTAGAAATCCAAGGCCCGTTTTCACTAAAGGCATAGCCGATAATATAATCCACAGGCCCATACGAGCCGTCTTCCCGCAAGAAGTCTACCAAAGTAAGATAGTCGTCTAGCGGTAACTGTTGGCCCAAATATCTTCTTTCTAACCAGAAGTTGTCTATTCGCACATCATCTGCGCCCAACTTTTGTTTTGCCACTCTTACCACAATGGTTAACGGGACATTGGTTTCGAGTTGGTTGCGGTAATAGCCGATTGCCTCATAGTCGCCCGCTTTGTTTACATTGACATCGCTGAAATCCCAAAACAGATTGTAGCCGTTATCTCGGCTGTCATAGGCCTTGGGCATCTGAGACGAATACACTTTTTGGCCCAGCGGAACATCCATGATATATTCGGTTACCGGCTCGCCGTCTTGGTCTGTAAAGTACAGTTCCTCCGAGACATTGTTGTAGTTATAGGGCGAAATCGTCTTGGTAAAGACAATAGAAAGCTTTGTGCTGTCTTCATCATATCCATTGGCATTGCCGCTCAACCTATCGCTTGTACTGCGGAAATAGTATTTGCAATAGAAAGTCGCAGTTTGGTTGTCAATATCGTACACTGTGCTTGAATGGTCTATCTCGAGATAACTCCCGTTCTCCTCTACAATGACAATTCTGGGCATTAACAAATACTCTTGTCCGGAGTTGTAATTGCCTAATTGGTCACACGGAACGGAAATCAAATCAAAAATGAAGTTTCCTTTAGAGTAAGAGATACTGCCGACGGTGGAAGTGGTGGTCTCAATGTTATAGATGACGGGATCGATAATAACGATATTAAATTTGATATTGTCGTCATCAATTTTGCCTAACTTACCCTTAATGCCGTTGTAAACGGTACCCGCTTTGGAGGTATCTATTTTAGCTAGCTCGCTAGACGGGAATGACAACGGAACCTTGGCGACTTCGGTGGCCCCTTCATTATCGAATTTGTAATACATATAGGTGGGTAACGCGGTACGGATGTTGTCATCTTTTAGTACATAGAGCGTGCCGCCGTCTATCCCGATAATACCGCCGTTGGGATAACGCGGAACTTCGATATATCTCGGTTTAATCTTAAATTTGATATTGAGTGTCGCGCCGTACACTTTCATCGACGCCCACATAAACAACTTTGCGGGATCGTTGCCGCTCAAAACATCTTCGTCCTCGAAGTAATCCTCATCGTATTCCCATTGGAAAGTGCCTTCGGCATAAATCTTGGGGTCCTCTTCTCTGCCCGTAAAGTGAATGTCAATCTCTTTGGGGAACACGGGATTGTATGGATCAATCTCGTATTCGCTTCCCGCCAATTGGTACATCAACCCTTCTTCGCTTTCGTAAATAGTAGAGATACTGGTGTAGGCTACGGCTCTGTTAATTACAGTCAGTGTCAAGTTGTAAGAGTTATCGAGCCTGTTGTTTTCGGCAGAAATCTCGACGGATACCGTTTCGGATACCGTGCCAGAAATTTCGTATTGGAAAATATAGGTGTTCAGTTTGAGCGTAATGGCTTCCCCTTCGGGTGTACCTGCAAGCTCTATTGTCCCCGACATCAGCCAATCTTCGAAATCGATATCTTCGTAGAAAGTTTCGGCACCAAGTTTCAATATTCCTTGATAAAGGATCGATCCTTCCGCAAAATCATAATCGTAAGTCACCTTGAGGTTGGTTGGCAACTTGTACCGCTTGTTGGGCTCGTCGTAAATGGCGTCTCTTATGGGGTCAATTTCGAAATAGGAGGTTCTGATACCCGAAACAGGGTCAGTGGTCAACAGCTTGAAATACCCTTCAGAAATGCCCATCGTAGAAAAGTTGGGATCTCTTGTATAGACATTTTTTGCCACCCTGTTTAGATAATACACAATAACTTCGAATAGCGCAACAGGGTTGCCGTTGATATACAGCGTCAGACCGATCTGGTATTGTCCGCCCTCGAGCGATGTGTGCGTATATACGCTTTCGTCCCAAACCGCCATAACATCTTCTATTACAACATCACGATGGGTAAGCGTATTTATGCCGTATGCCGTCACCGTATCGGGGATTTGCGGATATACGGGATCGATAACGAACTCAACCAGACCGCTCGGCGCTTTGCCGTAGCCCAAATCAATTTCGTCTATGACCATTTGGCCAAAGCTGTATTTATAGCCCGTAACGGCAATTCGGTCCTGCTCCCCGTCCAGTTTGAACAGGTTGCAAATATGGAAGACACGGATGGCGTGTTCGTCGGTATCGGTCACATCGCCCCAATCAATCACGGCGCGCTTTTGTTCCTCTGTATCCGCATACGGTCTTGAGTAACATATTATAGAAACAGAGCCTGCGCTATTACCGTTGAAATCAATTTTTTCGAAGTTCACTCTAAAAGCGGTGTCCGCGCTGGAATTGGTATAAGAATTGAACTCAATCGTCAACCCTGTCATTGGTGTCTCGATGCCGTCTTCATCAATTTTATGGGTAATACCCGAGTATCTTAATTTGTTACCCGAAATCGTCACTTGCGCGCTTTCGCCCGTTACGCTATCGAAAGTAAGATTACCAGATACCGCTTTGTTATGGAATCCGTTAACAAAATCAATTTCGTTATCCTCGATATTCCAGTTTATCACGGGAATGACGGGTGCCGCGATTTGCAGATAGTCGTAATAAAGAAGGTCCTCCGCAAGCGGCACGAAATTGGCTTCGGCAAGCATATTGGGGATATCCGACGCCCTACCCTCTAGCGTATTGATTGCATCAAAATTATAGGTTTCCTCGTACTCTTCCGCAAGAGCCCTGTTGACAACGATGACCTCGACGGAATAAATTTGCGCATCCACCCCGTACTGAGACAAGTCCGAATCAAACTGATATTGTCCGCCCTCAAAGAATGTGGCCGACAGTGAGGGGAGGAACGAAGTTGTCGCGCCTGTCGTGATAAAGGGAGACCCCGAAGGCGCTGTCCAAAGGATATCCAATACTTTGGTGTCTCCGTTTTCGAAATAGAAAGTAGCTTCATCGGGTAACACAAAAGTGTCTTCATTATAAGGGTCTATATAGTATTTGCCCCAAAGCAGACCGTCCGCGCCCTGTAAATTGGTAAAGTTTTGTATTTTGACCGGCATGGCTTGGTCGAGAGTACGGTTTAGGAATCGGACGCCGAATTCAAAATATTGCCCTAATTCGCCTTCGTCAAGCGGCATATAATCTCTCAGCTTTGCCCGTACGGTAATCGTGCTAGTAGGCGAGCCAAAATCGGCACCCATTCGATGTCCGGAATAGCTGTACTGCAAGGCATCAGCGTTGTGCCACTGACCATAGATATCCATAACTTGATAACTGAGATCTTCCGCCGAAAAATGATGTGTGATTGTCGTTACGGTAATTTGTCCCAAAAACCTGGAGTACATTTCGGCCTGCAACTCTAAAGGCAGTTTGAAGAAGAATTTTTCTTCTCCGTCAACAACAGAGTACCTGTCTTGCGCATCCAAGTCGTAAGGGTCGACTACAATCGAATAGTTTAAGGTTTTGTCGAAGTTCTTGGAATCATCATTGGGGTCCAAAACAACGCGTTCGGTTTCGTTAACGCTTACGGGTAACCGTGGGTGGGACAGCAAATATTGATATAATTGGGCCGCGCTGATGTACAACTCGATTGTTTGCGTCTCGGTAAGGTTGCCGTTTTCGTCACAAGTTGTCACGGGATAAGTGGTATTGATTTCCGCTGTAGCAAGCAATGTGCGGGAGCAGCCTTCCGAGTTAATGAGCGCCTTTAACATCGTTTGGGAGAAAGTGCCATCTTCGTTAAAGAAACCGGAAGGAGTCCATTTGTCTACGGTAAAGCTTATTGCGCTATCTTCCAAAAGATTAAATTCACTGCTTGGATTGGGCGTGATAACCTTAGGCAGTTTTGAGGGATCAAAAGGAAAGACCGAATAAACATCGCGTAGCACCAAGGCGCCGCCCTCCCCCATTACGCCGATACTGTAGGCAGAGTCGTCCGCAATCGCCCGATAATCGGTCTTGTTGATGTTTTTGGGGAGGAATCTGATTTCGTTATAGATAAGCGTTCCATCGGGTAAAGTCGTGTTTAGGGTGATCGTGTTGCCTTTTGTTGAGTGGAACAAAGCGTTGGGTATCAATGTGACAGATTTATTTTCAAGACCTGTAATCGTAAGGCTCTGTCCTTCATTAGACTTCACTTCGCCTTCCACGAGATTATACGCTATATAATCCCTGGTGATACCCCATTTGTCTACTAAATAGCGTATCACACCACTATTTAAATAGGTGACACTCACCGATTGTTCTACGGTATAGCCCGAGCCTACAGCCTTATATTCTGTTTTTGCATTGCCGTCTTCTTGCAGCGTTTCGACATTGGTCGTGAGTGTTTGCTGCAATGGCTTATCGTACACCGCATTGACACGGAATACAAAGTTTTCTTCACAGCTACTTTCTGCATTCAGTTTGGTGACCAAAAAATCTGCCGAAGTTATCTGTGAACCGGAAACAAAGTTCAGAAGTGTATTGTCGAAAGAATTGAGAATATCATATACGGCAGCGCAATCCGGTATTTGACGCGAGCCTGCGTTACCCGAGATAATGATACTGATGTTATCCAAAAGATAGCTGAAATACTCCGAAGGCAACGCGTAGTTGCGCTCTGCGCCTTTGAGCGCATATGGTTTTTTGAGAAGCACAAAGATTTCTTTGGCAACAGGATCCACATCGATTGTCAGTACATCATAAAGGCTAACATCGCTTAAAATCTCATTTGATGTGATTTCTTGCGCTGTTTTTGTATAGTATGTATCGAGATTTTCGAAATTGATACTGCCGAATTCTTGCGCGTCAATTTTATAGACAAAGGTTATGCTTTGCTCGATGTTCGTCCCTTTGAAGATTGCTCCCTTGAGCTCGATATTGCCATTTGTGAGTTCACTGCTCCCCAAAGGCGATTTCAACGCTTCAATAACACCCTCTACTGAGCCTTCAGCCCAAGTAACCTGCATGCCGCTTTTGCTTATGACATCCCCTTCTCCGTCTAAAAAGTTGAGCGTGAGCGAGGCCACTCCGTCCTCTAACTTGTGTAGCAAATCAAGGCTGTTGGAGGTATAAGTGTCTATGGGAACATATCTCAACCCCGAGCCTTCGGAAAGACAACCCAGTCCGACATCCAAATCGTTGGCGGTATAATTGCCGGCATCGTTAAGGGTAAGAATCATACTCTCTACTCTGACCATAAGTGGCACCGTCTGTGCCAAGATACCCGCGACAGGGTCTTTTTGGATATATGTATAGAGGACATAATCGCCCCCTTGATACGGGAACCTGTATGCATCATCGATATCCGTCATGCCGCCCTGCCCGTTATCGATATACCATACGACATCATGGAAGGTTTGGTGTACGCCCGTATCGGTATATCTTACGGTGACAAAATTGGGTAATAGATACTCGTCGTAAGGGTTGATATTTATTACATAAACGCCGTCTTCTTCTTGGGTAATAATCGCATTGTCCGCGTTGGGATCGGGAATATCCAGCTTATAAGGCGCCTTGATATTATGTATCGCGATTGTCGCGGTCTGCGTTCCGATTGTTCCCTCGGCTTTGACAAAAATTTCGTCTGCCGAAGGATACCGTAAATTGCCGTTACGGTCCAAGAGCGTGCTTTCGCGCCATACGACAGGATATCGTCTTAGAAGATACGCATCGGCGTATTGTACTGGAATATAAACATACGCGGGAAGTTTCGATTGTGAAGCGGCCGCAATGGGATTGTAAGTAAAGCGTCCGTAATCTTCATCCTTATCGGCGGGCACATCTGCGTAAGCAAACGCGATTTTGTTAATCTTAATGTCGCCCATCACGCTGTTATTGTTCCCGTCCCGATCAATCTCGCATCTCACGGCGTCGGCAAGAAGCTCCAGCCTTCGGGAAGGACAGTTGACAATCAGACTGATATTCTGTTGGAAACGCTTGACAACGGCGCTTTCAGCAGAGAATACGCCTTTATTGATATTGGTCGTCCCACCGAATAAAGGAACCGAAGTACCGTCGATATCTACATTATCTGCAGTAAGATTCCAGCTGAGTTCATACGGGAATTCGCCGTCGCACACATCGTTTGTCTCTACCCCGAGTCCTTCGCCAATGACGCGGTAATTGCCCGTCTTAAAATAGATACGGACTTCTGCGCGTTGATTGGTTGTCACGGGCATTTCGTAACTTTGCTGCAACAGGGCATCTATCGTATAGTGCCCGTTCAATTCCTCTATCAGACCATGGTCGGGATCTTTTACAAACACTTTTACATAGTCAAAGATTCTCGTTTTAACGGTGATTTGGATCGCTATCTGCAGCGAATAATAGTCTACCACCGCATAATAGGTGCCACCTCGGAAGCTTATGGCGCTTTCCTCAAAGCCCCAACTGAAGTCTGCGTATTTCGGATCATCCAAAATGTTGATTCGGGTGTTGCCCAAACTTTCGTCCAGCGCTTTAAAGTATAAGTAAAATACTTCGTCCGGGTCAACGGGATTATAAGACGCGTCAGCACGCTTCTTAAGCATATAGTCGTAAGGGTCTATTAAGGCGGTTGCAACAATCGGCACCGCGCCGTAATGCGTATAGGGTTCTCCAGTCACATCCATAAGCTCCAGCGGTATGATAATCCTGTTAAGCACTTCGATGGGGAGCACGAAGTTTCGTTCTGCAATACTGCCCTGCCCTATAACAATCGTATAATTTTTGAGCGCAAGACCTTGCAGAGCGGTGGCAATGGTTTGGTCGCTGTAGGGGAAATTGATAATTTCGAAAGCCAATTCACCATAAGTGCCGTCGTCGTACAAAACGCTTATTTTTTTGGGGATTGGATTTTCTTCTATCGGATTGATAGAAAGTTTGGAGATTGCAATCTCGCTGATTACTTTGGTCCCGTTTTGGGTATCGGTAAGAATCATCATATAGCTTACGATTTCGCCTAGCAGCTTTGCTTCGGGATAATAGTCGTAAGTATTGCTGATTAGTTTTGCAGAGTCACCCAAAAACGAAAGGCGGAATGATTTTGTTACGCTTCCGAAAGTCACATCGACGGTGTCGTGCCAAGTCGCCTCGTAAATACTATTGTATCTGACGCTCGGCAGTTGCGCGATAACAGGCGCGGCGTATTGTGTTTCGTCGAACTCCGCGCCAAATACGCCTTGGGGCGTATCAAACGAATCGCCCTCAAGAAATCTGATTTTTGCGCTCATATCCACGATGAGAGATTCCAAACCGATTAATTCGGAAACAGGGTCATAGTTTACGCCGTCTTTTTCGTAAGGCGCCAATCTAAACGAAATATCGTCTTCGCCAAAGGTTAAATTTGCTCCCGAAGACAGCATATTTACCACATTCATCACGCCGTCGACGGTAAACACGTTGTCTTCACCCAAAAGTTCTTCAAACGAGTCCATCAACGCTTCGAGAGACATGGCATACTTAATATCTAAGATGCGGTTATCGCAATAGATATCTCCCACTTTTATCCCGCTTTCGGTTGTTTCGGAAACTATCGTATACAACTCCATTACCGTTTCATAATCTTCTAGAGCCGTATTCTTTGTGCCCGCGCTGAGAAAGGCCTTGACATAAGTTTGGTCCGCTATTTTCCAAAGGTTGACTTTAAGCGCCAAAACATCGCTAATCGTCATGCTGTACGGCGTATTGACGCCCGTAACATCACCGATAAACGCGCCCATAAATTCGGACATATCCACGGGATCTGCTCCCTGTTTGGTAATCTTGCCGTTTAGTTCGAGCGTTGCCACTTCGGGTTCTTTGATACCGTAATATGTATTGGTAAAATATTCGGCAGGGAAGTCGATATCAAGGCCTTGAACGGGTATCTCTTGGCTGAAAAGCGAAAATCGAAAGACTTCGGTACTTCCGTTCAGTAAAGTAATCCCTATCTCTTCTGTTTCCGTATCGAAATAAATCTTAAGGGAAACATCATCCAATACACCAGTCCCCACCACGCTTTCGATGATGGTTTCGCTAATTCCCAGCTCTTCGGCCATCCAACCGATAAGGTTGGCGGAATCGTCACCAATTAACTCGGCAAGCAACTCATTATTGAGTGTAAAAACAATTTTGGAGTCTTCCGACCCGACAAAAGAAAGCATGGTCCCCAGTCTTTCATAACTGAACAATCCCCAAATCGAGGCTTCGTCTTCTTCATCAAGCCCCAAAAGGAGAGACATAAAGAAGTCCGAAAACATTCCCATCTGTTTGGAAAGGTCCATTCCTTCCAGACTGAACGCAAGTTTGTCGTCTGGGGAAGAACCTCCCGGAACATCCAAAAGCTGCCAAAGAGCGACACCGTCTCCCAGATATAAATCGCGCAAACCTTCTATATCGACATAAGTGGTCCCGTTTTCGTAACAAATCAAGCCAATGCTTTTATTGATATAATAATCGCTGCCTTGTGAGTTTTCGGAAGTCTTGTCTCTTATATCAATATATAATAAGTTTTGCGCGTTGTCGGCTGAGGTCAAATCTGCTTTGATTTCGATGTAAAACGGATGGTCTTCATCGATATCCAGCGAAGGGATATACATCTCTCCTTTGTAATGCACCTGTCCCAAATTCGTTGCTTTGTACTCGTTAACAGGCCTTTGGTTATCGGGCGCGTTGAGGTCCTCGACCATTAAATCGGGGTCTTCGGTATTTTTGAGATGGATGGCGGAGCCGTTATCTGCATTGGCATAATAGAAGCCGAAGCGGAACACGCCGATATTATCGGCCTGTTTGCCGCTGATATCGATTTTGATAGTGGAGGTCTTTTGATTTTCGTTGACAATGTTGAGTTCATCCAAATTGATTACGCCAATTTCTACGCTTTTGAGGATACTTAAATCGAATCCAACTAAATATTGAGACAGCGCATCGAAACTTTCGCCAATCAGCGAATAATAATCTTTAATAAGACCGTTAATATATTCTCTTATATTGATAGTGGTGGGTTGATTGTTTTCGTCCATTACGGGGATGACCGCAACATTGAGATTGACATCCGAGAATAAGATGCTTTCTTTGTTATTGCCGATAGGTATAA
>JAQVTZ010000014.1 GCA_028699795.1 Clostridia bacterium
CCCCATGCGTCGGGCATAGCCCTCCCCGAGCTCACTAAAAATATCACACTGTGATATTTTTCGAGCGTTCGCTCCCGTTCAAGTCGGACTCATACGGTATCGCTATCGCTCTAAAATTATATTTTTTTCTTATTTGTAATTTGTACATTGTAATTTGTAATTTTTATGTTCTAACCTGCCCGTCTCCTTGTACAATGTACTTTACGCTTGTCAGTTCTCTTAACCCAATAGGACCGCGGACATGCAGTTTTTGTGTGCTGATGCCCATCTCGGCGCCCAGACCCAATTCAAACCCGTCGGTAAACCGTGTGGAAGCGTTTACATAAACTGCCGCGCTGTCTACCTCGCTGCAAAACCTTTGTCCTTCTGCGGCATTTGAGGTTATTATCGCTTCGCTATGGTTGGTACCGTATTGATTGATATGGTCTATCGCTTCTTTACATCCCGATACCATTTTGACTTTAATGATAAGCTCGTCGTATTCGCAATAAAACTCATCTTCGTCCGCAACAATTATTTCCAACCCTTTTGCAAGTTGCTTTACTTCTTCGGTCCCTCTCAGTTCGACTTTGTTGTCTTGCAAAGCGGTGAGTATTTTTGTTACGGTTTCGGCACTGTGCGTTCTGTCGATAAGCAAAGTCTCTAATGCGTTGCAGGTGCTGGGACGATTACACTTTGCGTTGACGGCAAGCGCTGCTGCCATATCAATATCCGCCGAAGCCGCGAGATACATATGACAATTTCCTCCCGAGGAGGCCACCACCGGCATTTTAGCGTTTTCTAACACAACTTTTTTGAGCGTTTCGCCGCCGCGCGGTATTACCACATCGATATACTTTTCTTGCGCCAGCATCTCGTAGGTAAGCGTGCGTTCGGGGCCCTCTATCAAACCCACAATGTTCTCGTCCGCTCCCGCTTCTGCAAGTGCGGTTTTTATGAGCGATACAAGGCAAGCTACGCTCGATACACTATCGCGACTTCCTCTTAGAATGACTCCGTTGCCGCTTTTAATACAAAGCGCCGCCGCATCGATTGCTACATTGGGTCTTGCCTCGAAAATAATGCCTATCACACCCAAAGGCGCGCGTACGCGGTTTATTTTTAGCCCGTTGGGGCGAACATAGCTTTCGACCACCTCACCGACAGGGTCGGGAAGCGCGATAATCTCGCTTAGTCCTTCGGCCATAGCTTCAATTCTTTTTTCGTTGAGCGCAAGTCTGTCTAAATAAGCGTTGTTGCGACCCGCCTCTTTTGCCTTGTCTAAATCTTTGGCATTGGCCTCGATGAGTTGTTTTTTGCTTGACAAAAGCAACTCTCGCAATCTTTGCAACACGCGGTTTTTCTGCTCTGTAGAAGCCGCTGCAAAAGCGGAAGATGCATATTTTGCTTTTTTGCAGATTTCAACAACATTCATCGCCTACTCTTCCTCTTCTTCGGGCGGAAGCACGGCGTTGTGATAGACATTTTGGACATCGTCGTTTTCTTCCAACTTATCGATAAGTTTTTTGACCGACTCCAAATGCCCTTGGGGGTCTATTTGCACATCCGAAATCATATCCAGATTTTGCGAAAGCACATTGACGCCCGCTTCCCGTAGTTTGTCTGCGACATCGCCAAGCTCGTTGGGCTGCGTATAGATTTCGTATACTTCTTCGTCTGTTACAAGGTCTTCGGCGCCCGCTTCCAAAGCAAGCATCAGCATATCGTCTTCGGAGTACTCTCCTTTGTCCGCAATGATGATACCCTTTTTGTTAAACATGAACGCTACGCAACCGTTTTGTCCCAGCGAACCGCCGTATTTGTCGAACAAATGCCTTACATCACCCGCCGTACGGTTTTTGTTGTCGGTAAGCGCTTCTACGATTACGGCAACGCCCCCTGCGGCATACCCTTCGTAAGTAATATCTTCATAATTTACGGAGTCGAGTTCTCCGCTTGCTTTCTTAATAGAGCGTTGAATATTGTCGTTGGGCATATTATTTTGTTTTGCCTTTGCAATCACATCACGCAATCTGCTGTTATTGGCAGGGTCTGCGCCGCCCTGTTTCACGGCGATTGCCAACTCACGCCCGATTTTGGTAAAAACACTTCCTCTTAGAGCATCCGTTTTGCCCTTTTTAATTTTGATGTTTGCCCACTTACTGTGTCCTGACATAAACCATCTCCTATTCTACAAAAAATTTATATGGAATAAGCAATTCTAATCAATCGAATTTATATAATTTCTAATTGTTATGCGTTTGCATTATGCGTAATTACGGACAATGCAATCGATGCGCTTACCGCCGCATTAAGACTTTCTATTCTTTCGCAGGCCATTGGTACGGCCAACACGGCATCGGCGCGTTCTCGAAATTCAGCAGATATCCCATGCGCCTCATTGCCCACCACCAAAGCAAGGTTGGGAGGAGGCTTATAATGATACACATCTTTGCCGCCCATATCAAGCACGGCAACCGTATAACCTTTTAGCAAGTCAAGTATTTCTAAACGGCTGCCCGTTACGAGATTCGCCTGAAAGATACCTCCCATCGATGCCCTTACGACTTTGGGATTATAGCAATCGGCAGAGTCCGCCGCAGCAATATCGGTAATCCCCATTGCGCAAGCCGTACGGATAATGGTACCTGCATTGCCAGGATCGGATATCCCATCCATCACCAAAACAATGCGCTGCGAAAGGGGGCTGGGAACAGGAACAGATACAAGCGCAAGAATACCCTGAGACTGTACCGTGTCCGTGACACTATCGAAAACGCCGTCTGCAACCAGATTGATTTCGCCTTTCCACAACGAAAGGATGTGACCGTGCCTGTCCGTATCGCTTGCGCGTACAAACAACGCGCCGCTTTTGTCCTGCATATCTTTTACAAGATTTCCTCCTTCGGCGACAAATAAGCCGTTTGCCGAGCGGCCTTTTTTGTCTTTTAGACTTCGTAGAAGTTTTATTTGTCCGTTTTGGGCGGAGGTAATCGTTTTCATATTTCCTTACTACTAGAAAAACGGCCGTCCCGATTACGGGACAGCCCTTTTATTGGGTTAGGCGTTGAGGGCCGTTTTTGCCTTTTCGCAAAGGGTGGCGAAGGCCTGCGCGTCGTTTACGGCGAGGTCGGCAAGAATCTTACGGTTGAGGTCTATCCCCGCAACCTTAAGACCATGCATGAAACGGCTGTATGATAAATTATTGATACGAGCTCCTGCATTGATACGGGCAATCCAAAGACTGCGGAAATCTCTTTTTTTGAGGCGTCTGCTGATGTAAGCATACTGCATGCTCTTCATGACGGCTTGACGCGCTACCCTGTACAGTTTGTGTTTGCTGCCGTAATAACCTTTGGCTCTCTTAAGAATTTTTCTGCGTTTTTTTACCGCGTTAACTGCTCTTTTAATTCTCATTTTTGCACCTCCTACGCTTGACCGTTAATCATAGACTTGATTGTTTTGGCCTGCGCTTCGTTTACATAGCCGCCTTGGCGTAGAAATCTCTTGCGCTTTCTTGCTTTCTTGTTAAGAATGTGGTTTTTGTTTTGTTTCGCTCTTTTTATGAGTCCGTTCGCGGTAAGTCTGAATCTCTTTTTTGCACCGCTATGCGATTTCATTTTGGGCATGATGTATCTCCTTGTTACTTATTTATTTTTTTAGACGGTGCAAGCACCATCGTAAATGTTCTTCCTTCTTTGACGGGCGCTCTTTCTAGCACCACGATATCTTCTAGAAGTTTATAAAAATCTTGAATCACATTCATTGCTATTTCGGGGTGAGCTTGTTGCCGACCGCGCATCATAAGGCTGACTTTTACTTTATTGCCGTCGCCTATGAAACCTCTGGCCCTGCGTGCTTTAATCTCCATATCGCCCTTGTCTATCACCGCGCTAAGCTGAATGTCTTTGATCTCTACAACCTTGCGGTTTCTGCGCTCTTCTTTCTCTTTTTTAATAAGATCGAAGCGGTACTTTTTGTAGTCCAGCAGTTTGCATACAGGCGGTGTGGATTGGGGAGCAATCATAACAAGATCTAAATTGCGTTCGTCCGCGAGACGCATCGCGTTATAGGTAGACATAATGCCCAGTTGCTCTCCGTTATTGTCGATCAGTCTTACTTCTCTAGCTCTAATCTCAGAATTGGTTAACAGTTCTTTGAAAATATGTGTATCCTCCTCTATAAAATAAAAAATGTGTTCTTTTGCAAAAACACATCTCAACAGATTCCCTGATACAGGATAATAAAAATCTATCGTTTACCATACTGCGCTGTTGCATCTGGTGAGAATTGCTTCTGCTTTGTTGTTATTATATCCATAAATTATATGTTATGTCAAGCAAATTTATGAAAATTGGCTGTCTCATTTAGCGAAAATTGTTATTCGGGAACCTCTATTTAGCCCCCGCTTGTCATTTTGTGTTTGCAGCATATAGTAATTGCCAAACCCAAAATGCAAGGCTGTTCGGTAATTTTGGCGCCTTAAATTCCTCGAAGGTGCTAAATAGAGGTTCCCTATTCGCTAAATGAGACAAGCTCCTATTTTGTTAAGTGAAGGTATTATAGGTCGTAATACAATGCGAATTCTGCGGGATGCGGCATGGTATTCACTTCCGCCGCCTGTTTGCGTTTTTGCTTTATCCATATTTCTATCAGTCTTTGGGGAAAGACTCCGCCTGCCTGCAAATATTCATTATCTGCTTCTAAGGCATCCAACGCTTCGTCTAGATTGCGCGGCAAAGACTTAATTTTCTTCTTCTCTTCGTCGGATAAATTATAAAGATTCATATCATAAGGCCCGTATCCTTCTTTTACGGGGTCGATCTTGTTCTTTACACCGTCGATACCCGCCATCAGCATCGCCGCATACGCAAGATACGGGTTGGCGGTACCGTCGCCCGCTCTGTATTCGAACCGTTTGTCTTTGGGCAGCTTGGCATACGCGGGTATTCTTATGACAGAACTCCTGTTTGCGGTTGCAAAACAGATATTAACGGGCGCTTCGTAACCGGGAACCAGTCTCTTATAGCTGTTGGTGGACGGATTGGCAAACGCCGAAATGCTCTTTGCATGACGCAAGATACCACCGATAAAGTACAGCGCGGTTTGGCTCAAACCCGAATACCCTTTTTCGTCGAAAAATACGGGTTGACCATTCTTAAATAAGTGCATGTGCACATGCAAACCGTTGCCCGCTTCCCCCAAAATGGGTTTGGGCATAAAGGTCGCGGATTTTCCCGCTTGAAAGGCGGCGTTTCTAATAATATATTTGATAAGCATAGACTTATCCGCCATTTCTCTGAGGTTGCCGAACTCGACTTCGATTTCCAGCTGTCCCGGTCCCGCCACCTCGTGATGATGGTATTTGACCTTGACGCCTCTTTCTTCCAGCATCATACATATTTCGGAGCGGAGATTATAAAGTATATCAAACGGCGCGTCGATGTGATATCCGCCCTTATGAGGTACTTTGAACCCCAAGCTATCCGCTCTGCCGCTGTTCCACTTTGCTTGCTCTGCATCCAACTCGAATCCGATTTGATTTGGTTCAAGACGATAACTCATTTGATCAAGTACGATAAATTCGAATTCGGGTCCGATTCTGATTTCGTCAGCAATGCCAGACTCTTTCAAAAAGTTTTCGGAGGCGTCCGCAATCGTTCTGGGGTCTTGCTCGAACCTTCTGTGGGGATTGCCAATGACAAAAATATCGCCTATCATACAGATGGTTTTTACACTGCAAAAAGGGTCTTCAAAAGCCGAACTTACATCCGGAATGAATACCATGTCGCTCTTTTCCGTAGGGGCAAAACCGTAATTGGAACCGTCAAAACCAATACCGCTTATCAATGTTTGCTCCGTAAAGCGTTCTGCGGGTATTGTCAAATGACGCCATCTTCCTTCGAGATCGATCATTTTAAAATCAATCATTTGGATATTGTTGTCCACACAATACCTTTGCAACTCTTGATAATTTTTGAACATCTGTAACTCCTTATGCAAAAAGTTTATAATAACTAAAAATTATAAAGTAAAATTCCATTTTTTGCAAGTAGTACCCCTCATTTTAACTTATTTATTACTTAAATTATATTCATTATTTAATAGAATAACTTTGTGCAACAAAAAAACCTTCCTTTTACAGAAGGTTTGCTTTGTTATACAGAAAACATTTTTGCTATTGGGGTACCTCTATTTGATTATCTTATTTTCGATTTCATCGCAAATTTTTTGGATAAAAGCATCGAAACTCATCGTGCCAAGGTCGCCCTCGGAGCGTGAACGAACCGCTACGACATTATTTTCTTTCTCTTTATCGCCTATGATGAGCATATAGGGTACTTTTTCCAATTGGGCTTCGCGAATTTTATAACCAATTTTTTCGTTTCGGTTGTCCGCCTCGACTCTGATACCTTTGTCGTACAGCTTTTTGACGATATCGTTTACCTCGTCTGCGGTGCGCTCGGTAAGGCTAAGCACTTTTACCTGCAACGGCGCAAACCATACGGGAAAAGCCCCTTTGTACTTTTCGATTAACAACGCAATCGTACGCTCATAACAACCTATTGAAGTACGATGAATAATATATGGATGCACCTTTTCGCCGTTTTCATCTACATAAACCATATTGAAACGCTCGGCAAGGAACATATCGATTTGGATGGTGATAAGTGTGTCCTCTTTGCCATGCACATTGCATATTTGAATATCTAACTTGGGACCGTAAAATGCCGCTTCGTCGATTCCTACCGTATATTGAATTCCAATATGGTCTAAAATGCGTTTCATCTCGCTTTCGGCGTACTCCCACTCTTCGGGTTGATTGATGTATTTTTCCGTATTGTTGGGATCCCATTTTGAAAAACGGAACGAAACATCTTTGTCTAACCCGAGCGCTTGAAGCATATACAGCGCAAGGTCTAAACAGCCGCGGAATTCCTGTTCGAGCTGTGACGGCATACAGATAACATGCCCCTCGCTTATCGTAAATTGTCTTACCCTTATTAACCCGTGCATCTCGCCGCTCGACTCGTTGCGGAACAAAGTGGAAGTCTCTCCGTACCTCTTGGGAAGGTCACGGTAAGATTTTAGACCGTTATTATATATGGTATATTGAAAAGGGCAAGTCATGGGGCGCAAAGCAAGCACTTCTTCGTCTTTCCCTTCTTCGCCCATCACGAACATTCCTTCCCGATAATGGTCCCAATGTCCCGATATCTTATAAAGCTGACTTTTTGCCATAAATGGTGTTTTGGTGCGCTCGTAACCCCTTCTCTCCTCTTCATCTTCTACAAAACGGGTTAAAATCTGAAATAATTTTGCGCCTTTGGGCATAAACAAGGGAAGCCCTTGCCCGATATTTTCGTCCGTCATAAAGTAGCCCAACTCTCTGCCCAGCTTATTGTGGTCGCGTTGTTTGGCTTCTTCCACTTTGGCAAGATACTCTTCTAGGTCGGACTTCTTGTCGAATGCGGTACCGTAAATACGGGTAAGCATTTTGTTGTGTTCGTCACCGCGCCAATAAGCTCCCGTAAGAGAAGTCAATTTAAACGCTTTGATATATCCCGTATTAGGCACATGGGGGCCCGCGCAGAGGTCTACAAAATCGCCCTGTCTATACATCGAGATTTCGGCATCTTTGGGCAAATCGCTAATTAACTCTACCTTGTAAGTTTCGTCCGCATCACGGAAAAAGCGCAATGCTTCGGCACGGGTTACCACTTCCCTTACGATAGGAATATGCTCTTTGACAATCTTTTTCATTTCGGCCTCGATTGCGCCGAAATCCTCTTGCGAAATGGGCGTTTTAAATTCGAAGTCGTAATAAAATCCGTTTTGGATAGCGGGGCCAATCGCAACGCGTGCGGTAGGATAAATTCTTTTGACAGCCTGCGCTAAGATATGCGAAGCGCTGTGTCTGAACGCTTTTCTGCCCTCTTCCTCTTGAAAAGTTAAGATTTCCACCTCACTGTCCTGCTCGATAGGCGTATATAACCCAACCACCTTACCGTTCACTTTGGCGCAAAGCGCAACTCTTGCCAACCCTTCGCTAATACTTTTGGCAATGTCGGCGGGTGTTACACCCCTATCAAATTCTTTCTGCTGATCCCTAAGTGTAATGACCATTTTGTTATTGGACTCCTTTTTTATAACGGATTAAAATAGCGACTCCATAATAGGAGCGCCATTCATTTGTTTCTTTCTATAATGATTATTCTTTATTCATCTTGCGGGTTTTGGGGGTCTTGAGGGTCTTCCGGAGGATCGGGAAGTACGGGATTCCCATAAAGGGTTGCCGAATCCTTATCGTCTACCCATTCTCTCACTTTTTCGGCGGCATAAAAGATATCATCGTTTTCGATTTCGCCGTTAAAATTGTCGAATCCCCCGTCTTTCTTTGCTTTCACTCTGTCAACTTTGGTACACAATACCGCGCAATAAGAATACATATCGATGTCGATATAGGATATCTTGCCCGCGCCGAACATCTTACCCACCGCGCCCGACCATTTGCGGTAATCCATGTTTGTGAGAGTGCTGGATTCGTCTTTGATATAATTCCCTTCCGAATATATTACAGCGTCGCCTAAGACATTGTACATCGTTCCGCTAATGGACTTATAGATATACTCTCCTGTCGCGGAACAATCCTTTATTTCGGAATCGCTCAGCACTCCAACCAAACCTCCCGCAAAGTCTACAGCGCCGTCCAGCATAATGACGGTATCTACCGAAGAATCGGTAATGATCACGCCGTTGGCGGCATAACCTATCAGTCCGCCCACATTAAATATCTTGTTTTCTTCTTGATCTATGGTAACACGGGCAACTTCCGATACAACCGCGTTGCACTCGGCATCAGCCAGTGTAATGTTGTCTGCATACCCTATTAGACCGCCGGCATTGGCGCGCAACGCGCAGTCAAACAACAAAGCGGTTTGGGCGCCTGTTCTGATGTTGGTTGCGCTTGAGCTGTTATAAACGCTGCCGAACACACCGCCCGCGTTAAGTCTTTCGGCATATACTGTAATATCGCCGTTATTCACCACATTTTGGAAGGTGTTGTCTTCGGTAACCTCGTCTCCGTCTTCTTTAATAGAAAGGTCTACGGTACGGATATACCCCGCTACGCCGCCCGCATAAGCGGTATGAAGGCGATTGGTCTCGGTTCTGCTGCCCAGCACGCCCTCGCCTATCCTTCTGTCTGCAAGCACGGTAGCATTGTTGGTAACATTCGTCATCGAAATCGAGCCCGTAGAACTGCCGATTACGCCGCCGATGTATGCTTTGATATCTTCGTAATCTGTAACAAGATTGACACTCATTTCGCCGTTGACGGTAATGTCGCTTAGTATGGTATCGCCGAAAGCGTAACCGATAAGTCCGCCGGCACACACCATTTCGGTATCGTAAATAAAGTCATAAGCGATGCTAATGGTCAAATTTTTGATTTCGGAATCAATTGTGAAACCGAAAAACCCTATTGTAGAGGAAGTTTCGCGGTCTTCCGAAACAGTTTCGTTAAAGATACGGACACCCGTAATGCTATAACCGTTTCCGTCGAAATCCGAACAAAACGCCTCGGCATAGTTCTTGCCGACAGGCGTCCATGTTTCGTCCGACAAATCGATATCGTTCATGAGTTTGTATGTTGTTTGGTCGTAATCCGAACCAAGATTATCCTTAAGTGACAATAGTTCTTGCGCGGTGCGAATTTCGATTGTTTGTACACCTTTGTGCGTATTTTCGGGTTCGCAAGCCGTAAGCGCAAAGGCACCCAATACCACTATCAAAATGACCGCTACCGTAATAAGTAATCTTTTTTTCATAAGTCCTCGCAAGGAAGTTAAGCATAAGATATACCAATAATTATACCATAATTAGGTATTTATTATTTGTAATTATGCTACAATTTTATTTGTTTTGTTCTAAAAACGCCAGAAAGTCCGCATAGACTTCTTCTTTGTTGGTTTCGTTTAGGATTTCGTGGCGCGCGCCCTCGTATACCTTGTATTGAACATTGCGGAAACCCTTTTCGAGATAGAACTTATAAAGCTTATCCGCAAGTACCGATTTGTTGGAAACGGGATCGTCGCTGCCAACTGCTATCAGTATGGGGAAATCCTTGTTGACATTGTTGATTGCCTCTCCGTACATGCTAAGCAAGCCCTTAAAGAAGTTTTTATAAAAGCCTATCGAAAGCGGATAACCGCAATACTCGTCCGCTTCGTATTTTGCGACTTGGTCTTTGTCTCTGGAGAGCCACGCGAATTTTTGGCCTTGCGCTTCAAACGGCTTGTTGTATGCGCCGAAGCTCATTTTGTCTATCAAATGCCCTGTTTTATCTGGTCCGAAAAGAGCATATTGCACGGTAGCAATGGCGTTTCCCGCCATAATGAGCGGGTTTTTCATGTGAGCCGTGCCGCTCAAGATGCAAGCCTTAATTTTGGTGCTGTAAAGCTCGATAAATCTTTGACTTAAAAAACTACCGTAACTGTGCCCGATTAAATAAACTTCCTTCTCGTAAGTTTTGTGCGCGAACTCTACAAGAGTACGCATATCCTCTACGGTTTGCATATAGCTGTCACCGTCTACAATGCCTTTGGCACCTGCGTTATTATAACGGTGGCCTCTGTGGTCATCCGCCAATACAACATAACCGTTTTTGTTAAGAAAGTTTGCAAAATCGTCGTAGCGCTCGCTATGTTCCGCCATTCCGTGGCTAATTACGATTGCCCCCTTGATTTCCTCAACTTCGTCCCAGATGCTTACATTCATCCTTTTGCCATCGAATGTATCCATTTTTATAGAACGCATAAAAACCTCCCTATTGAAACTCTTTAAGATATTTTAGTATATAGTAACACTTTTTAGAATATATTACAAGAGCAAATAACCTTAAATTATAAACAAATTGCAATACTAATACGGAGGAATTATGTCATCTATCGCGCTTACGGGCGGGGGCACTGCGGGGCACATTATGCCCAATCTTGCTCTTTTGCCGGAACTATGTAAATATTTCGAAAAAATCATCTATATCGGCGGAGACGGAATGGAGCGCGACCTCGTACCGAAGTACGGGATAAAGTTCTTTTCAACTTCCGTTGTAAAGCTGAACCGAAGTAACCTGTTACAAAATGCCAAAATTCCTTTTGTTTTAAATAAAGGCATCAAAGAAGCCAAAAACATACTGCAATCCGCCCATATCGATGTCGTGTTCAGCAAAGGCGGCTATGCAGCTTTACCCGCATGTTTTGCGGCAAAATCTTTAAAAATACCCGTTGTTACTCACGAAAGCGACTATACCATGGGCATGGCGAACAAACTGATTTCGATGTTCGCAGCGTCCACTCTTACGGGCTTTGCCGAAACCAAGGGCGGAACATTTGTGGGGAACCCTCTCCGTGAAGAAATATTGAAAGGCAATGCCGCGCACGCCGTCGAAAAATACAAGTTGCCGCCCCGTCCAACCGTATTGGTGTTCGGGGGAAGTCTTGGCGCCGAGGCAAT
Source organism: Clostridia bacterium (assembly GCA_028699795.1). Taxonomy (GTDB): domain Bacteria; phylum Bacillota; class Clostridia; order Christensenellales; family DTU072; genus Firm-09. The sequence goes on from JAQVTZ010000014.1 coordinate 11,494, forward strand.
CAATCACGCGTTGGAAGGGTGTCTGTCCGCATTATTAAAAGAATACAATATCGTGCATATTACTGGGAAAAACGCAAAAAAAGGAGACTCCGGACAAGGCTATACCCGTCTTGAGTTTGCAAACGATATTGCCGACCTTTATGCCGTTGCAGACCTTGTGGTAATCCGAGGGGGCGCCAACAGTCTTGCCGAAGCGGCGGCGCTCGGCAAACGGACGCTATGCATACCGCTTCCTAAAGGCGCGAGCCGCGGCGACCAACAAGATAACGCAAAAAGCTATCAAAAGAAAGGTCTTTTGGAAATTTTAGAGCAGAACAAGCTTACTCCCGACTCGTTATATTTATCAATACAAAAGCTCATCGTTCTTCCCGAGCCCGCTCCCGTATACAGGAATACGAATGCCGTTATTGTCAAAGAAATTTTGAAGGTTTTGTAATATATTGTCTAAGCCCTTGAAGGTCCGTATCCCTCTGCTATAATTACCGCATACAGCGAGGTAATATGTTGAAAAACGCTCCGAGAGTCATGGCGATTGTTTTATTGGTTGCCATAGCGGCACTCATGGTAATAGCGGGTGGTTCGGGTTTCACCGAGCTTTTTAAAGGGGTAGAAGCCCATACGGATGACCCTATCGACCCCAATACGAATACGGAACCCCCGTCCGTTACACCAGAAACCCCCGAGGATATTCCTCCTTTTCTATCTTCCAAATTCCCCAAACAGCCTTGCGAAAGCGACCTGTTCGCCTATACGCAATCAATAGAAACGGACAGTGGTTTGAAGCTGGAAGCCGTACATCAAACGGCACAAGGCAATCTACTGGTCATTTCGGGCGCACCCGTAAGCGGAGATTTTACGGTAGAACGAAATTCCGTTACGGTAATCAATATGTCATGCGACGGTACGCTTAACAAGTGCTTGACTCTTTCGGTCTCTACCCCTACTTATTATGTTTGTTCCCAACTGACATCGGAAGGGTTGGCCGTTGCGGTAAAAGATAACGACAAATGTTTTATCTATACCATGGACTACGCGCTTAGCGGCAGTTCATTTGCGGAAATGGATACCGTGAATGCCGCGCGTATTTTCCCATTATCCCAAGGCTATATGTTTCTTGCCGAAAGAGCCGAAAATACCGTTTATCTTATTCGCGGCGGCACCGTGCACAAAAGCGCTATCATTCAGGCGGGTAATGTGCTGGAGATTATGGAAATGCGCTCTGTCCTCACTCTGTTTATCAATGGTATTAACGGCTATAGTGTGCTTTCGTTAGACAAAAACCTCGAAGGATTTTCGCAAATCAATATTCCCGAAAAACACGCCCTAAAAGTGCTGCCCGTTACCGAAAACGGAGTGCAAAAGTTTTTGGTGGTAGAGTTTCATTGCGGCTCCATTTATCTTTCTAAACATTCGGCAACTTTTCGCGAAGCCGATTGCGAACGGGTGGGGATAGGACTTGCGGACGGCGCCGACATCTATCAAAACGGTGACAGCGTTTTTCTGCTTCTAAAAGGTACTAATCCGAGAGTCTATCTTGTGGATATGCAGCTCAATTTTACGCTTTCTTCTTCCGAATTTTATCACGATATCAAAGACATATACGCCTGCGACGGCTACAACGGAGGATATTTGATGTTGTCTTGTAATGGCGATACCGACAGCCTGACCCTCACGGACATTCGCAACGACGGATCGGTGTCTACAAAAACGATTGCCGTTGCAGCGGACAATGCCGAGTTTGTGCGCAACCTCAACAACACGGTAAGTATTATTTATACTTCGGACCAAAATCCCAATATGGTTTCTATCGCGGGGATTACATTATAGTAAAAGTACAAATTACAATGTACAAATTGCAAATATGGATGAATTCAAAGTACAAAACACAAAGTACCAATATGGCTTCATGTTAGGGGAATTATGAAAGAGTTACCCTTTCCAGCGCATATCGTTCTATATAACTTTGAAGCAAATCACGATGCTTATCTGTGTCGATTTCGTCTGCCAAACGGGCGGCGAGATTGACGAGGCGAATGGGCAAGCGGATACCTGCAAAGCCTCTTCCGCTTTGGCTCTCTCCTAAAAAATCGCCCGCGCCGCGAAGTTTATAATCGCGCTCGGCGACCGCAAGACCGTCGTGTTCTTTCGTCATGATTTCGAGTCGTGCCTGCTCGACGGGATTTTTCTCGGTATAGAGAAAACAATACGCCTTGTTGCCATCTCTTCCTATCCGCCCTCTTAATTGGTGAAGCGTCGCAAGCCCGAACCTTTCGGCACCAAACACCGCCATAATTGAGGCGTTAGGCACATCCACTCCCACTTCCACAACGGTGGTAGATACCAATATCTTGATAGTACCTTGTGAAAATTGTCGGATTGCCTCCAACTTTTCCGCAGGCTTTCTCTTGCCGTGAATCAAACCGATTACAACACGCTTCCCGTATTTTTTTTGCAACCCAGAAAAAAGCTCTTCGGCGGCTTCTAAATCGCTCTCTCCATCTTCTTCTATTCTTGGTGCGACAAGAAACGCCCGCGCGCCTCTTTCACATTCTTTTACAATATACTCCAGCATCGCCTCCCGCTTTTCTTTGGGGACTACCGCGGTAACAATATTGTTGGCCGCATGCCTTCTTTCGATATACTTGATATCGATATCACCGAACATGGTCAGCCGAAGCGAGCGCGGAATAGGTGTCGCCGAGAGCGTGAGCGTATCCACCGCGTGCCCCTTATCAATAAGCGCCGTTCTTTGCGCAACACCGAAACGATGTTGTTCGTCTATCACTGCAAGCCCGAGACGGCAAAACACCGCGCCTTTGGAAAACAGCGCTTGTGTTCCGATGGCAATATCCGCCTCACCATTCGCAAGCGCAGACCTTACCGCTTTTTTTTGGGCGGCTAGCGCGCTTCCGCAAAGCAAAACCGTCTTGATACCGAGAGGGGCAAGGATTTTAATAAAATTGTTATAATGTTGCACGGCAAGGATTTCGGTGGGCGCCATGACGGCAGCTTGATACCCGCACTTTACCGCATAGTAAGCAGCAAGCAATGCGACCACTGTTTTTCCGCTTCCCACATCGCCTGCAAGCATCGTATTGAGCGGCTTATCGCTCTTTAGCGTATCAATAATTGCATTAACTGCTTCTTTTTGGGATGGTGTAAGCGCAAACGGAAGTCTTCTTTCCGCTTCGTTAACAATATCGTTGGTCGCCCCGTAAAATCTCAATCGTTTTGTGCTTTCACGCACCATTCGGAATGCGGCAATCCGCTATACCAATTCTTCCAAAGCGAGCCTTTTTCTGCCCCTTTCCGTCTCCTCGATATTTTGCGGACAATGGGCGGCACGCACCGCTTCCGCAAGCCCGATAAGACCATAGATTGTTTCGGTTGTAGAAGACAGAATACTTTCGGGCGCATATTTTCGCAGCGTCTCTGCAAGCAATTTTTGCATTACCCCTTGCGCCAATTTCCCCCGTATAGGATAAATCGGCCGTACTCCGCATAGCTTAACCACTTCTCCGCACAGCTCAAACACGGGATTGACAAGCTCAGCCGCGCCGTTTTTTTTCAATTTTCCGCAAACACGCACCCGCCGTCCTTCTTGTATATGTTGTGAAACATAGGGGCTATTGTACCAAATCAGTTTTACCTTTGCGCCACCATCTGAGGTTGCATAAGCGCGGCAAATACTTAATCTTCCTTTGCGAAAGGGTTTGGATACAGATAATACCGTCACTTCGGACAAAACAAAAACCCCGTCTTCCGCTTGTTCGAGCGGAGTTGCGGAGTCAAAATCCATATAATCGCGCGGCAAATACATTGCCAAATCTGCGTACCCGTAAATGTTCAGTTGGTGCAGTTTTTGGAGAGTCGCTTCGCCAACTCCTTTAAGAGAGCGCAGCTCGTCCATCACTCTACCGAAATATAATAATAATAATGAGACTGTCCGCCGTAATAGGCCATGACATCATAATATGGATATTGCTCTTGCAATTTTGCAGCAAGCGCTTCGGCTTTTTCTTCGGGTACATCCTGCCCGTAATAAAGCGAAATTACCGCCGTATCGTCACCCGTCATTTTGGTTGCAACCTCTATGGCCACTTCGTCTGGGTCACTACCTTTTGCGATAATTTTTTTGTAAATACCGATAATATCCCCCGTATGAAGTTCGAGCCCGTCCATTTCGGTGTCTCTTACCGCATGCGTAATCTGTCCCGCCCGCACATTTTCGGCGGCTTTCTGCATGCTTCTGGCATTTTCTTCTACGGTCGCTTCCGAGTTAAAATTGATTGCGGCCGAAATCCCTTGCGGGATGTTTTTGGTAGCTATAACTACAATATTGGCCTTAGTTAGTTCCTTTGCTTGCTCCGCCGCAAGAATAATATTGCTATTGTTGGGCAATACGAAAACATTTTTTGCGCCAATGCCGTCCACCACATTGATAATATCCGACACACTGGGGTTCATGGTTTGTCCGCCGGTAATAATGGCGTCCACCCCAAGTTCTTTAAAGATGGCTTCGATGCCGTCTCCCGTACAAACTGCGACCATCGCTTGTTCTTTTCGTTCTGCACGGGCAATTTCGTTTTTGAACTCTCTGCTTTGCTCCAACATGTTTTCTATTTTGGGCTTATCTAACTCACCCAACTTGAGCGCATATCCCAATGCCTTATCGGGATTGTTGGTATGAACATGCACTTTGACCAACTGCAAATCTCCAACAACGATGACACAGTCGCCTATTTGGTTGAGTTTGTCGCGGAGTTTGTCGATATCGGATATGGTTGTGGTCTTATTGAGGTTAATGATAAAAAATTCGGTACAATAAGCAAAGTTTATCTCTTCCAGATTGTGCACATCCAACTCAAACGCGGTCTGTTTGGGAGCTTCGGGCGCGCTTTCTTCTTGCTCTAATGGTTTCATTTCTATGCCGGCAAGCGTATTGTACATGCCGTACAAAATTATCAAAAGGCCCTTACCGCCAGCATCCACAACACCTGCTTTTTTTAGAACGGGCAACATTTCGGGGGTTGCGGCCAACACTTCTTCGCCTTTTTCGAGAATTTTTTTGAAAAATCCCAAAAAGTCATTCTGCCTGTTGGCAACTTTGACCGCGTATTCTCCCACCATGCGGATAACGGTTAATATAGTGCCCTCTTTGGGATGAGTCACAACATCGTATGCGACATCTGAACCGCGTTTGAGAGCGCTAGCAAAGGTTTTTGTATTTATGCTGTTGCCCTCTCCCATTACGGTTGTCATACCCTTGAAAATCTGGGACAAAATAACACCACTGTTGCCTCTTGCGCCTTTTAACGCGCCTTTTGCGATAGCTTTGCAGGTATCCGCAAGCGATGCGGTTTGGACTCCGTCCATTTCGCGCAAAGCGGAGGACATCGTAAGATTCATATTGGTGCCGGTATCGCCATCGGGCACGGGGAAAACATTGAGGCTGTCTATATGACTCTTATTTAGTTCGAGGTTATGCCCCGCTCCGGCAAAAATATTTCTGATATCTATATCGGTAAGAACATTAATCATTATTCGTCCTTGTACGGCCTATAGTTTGACACCGACAATATGAACATTGACGGATTTGACGCGCATGCCTGTAAGGTGCTCTACATGGTATTGCACCGAAGATTTCAGGCTTTCGACAACCGCTTCCCTTTTTACTCCGTCTTTGAGAATCACATAAAGGTCTACAAAAACACGGTTGTCCATGGTTACCAGTTTAACGCCTTTGGTAACGGGTACGCGATTGAATAGTTCCAGCAAACTGTCGGACAGTCTTCTGGATGCAAGATCCACCACTCCGTAACACTCCAAAGCAACACGACTGATAAGCATAGCGACAGCGTCGTCGCTTACCGTAATGTTACCGTATATGTTAGAAGTATTGAGCGCCATAATTTTTCCTTATGCCTTTTTTTAACGAAACAAAAATGCTTGCTTGCAATGGCATTTTTGTGAAGCTATCAATTTAGGTATTATACTTCGCCCCTTGGGGCGGAAGCGCCATTTGGTTCGGCGCGGGCGCAGGGCTTGCCCTGCGGTATATACTGATTATTGTGGTGTATCGATACGCCCCTTATGCATAATTAATATGATAAAGCAAAATCACGCTTTTTGCAAGCATAAACAAAATTTTACGACAAAATAGTGGAGTCTCCGCATCCATTCTATATTTTTATTCTATTATTTGGGAAAACACGCGCGGTATTTTTTTATTTGGGGAAATTATTGCTTAAATTCCGTTGCCAAAGTCAATATTACAATGTATAATCAATAAGTGTCAATTTTGTAGTAGAAGCGTAAATTGCGTTTGCGATCCAAACGCTTGCAAATGCCGTGCCTACTATCTATCACAATAACAGAACCTGACAACGGAGGTTAAGAATATGTCAAGAGTATGCAGTATATGCGGGAAAGGTCCCATGAGCGGCAATCAAGTTAGCCACAGCCATATAAAAACCCGCAAAAGTTGGGGCGTAAATGTGCAAAAAGTCTGTTCCTCGAGACCAACCTCGGCGACCCGGGACTCTTCCCGGGGACGGCTGCGCTTGAGGGGTTGCTCGTCGAGCGGCTGGGTGCGCTGATGCACCATCCCGGTGCAGGCGGCTACGCCACCTCCG
>JAQVTZ010000015.1 GCA_028699795.1 Clostridia bacterium
GACGGGCGGAGACGGCAATTACCATCCTGAACCAGGTCTGCAATATACAGGAAAAGGCGGCACGCAAAGTGCGGGCGGCGTAGGAAGCACCCAAGCAACGCCTGCAACAAACGGTGGGTTTGGCTACGGCGGCAATGGTGGTATAAATACCGATGGACATAAAGGCGGCGGAGGCGGCGGAGGCTACTTCGGCGGCGGCGGCTCGGTTTGGCATGCCGGCGCGGGCGGCGGCTCTTCCTTTATTTCGGGTTATACGGGCTGCAATGCGGTAGACGCAAACGGCAGTTTTACGGGACAACCCAACCACCACTCCGGCTATGTATTCGCAAACGCTTCAATGACACAAGGGGGACGCGTCGGCAACGGTGCGGCGGTGTTCCAACATATCACGAGCGACGAATTCGGAAGTAATAACGAAAACATTGTATTTGGATACAACGGCTACGGACAAACTTATACCATTACCCGTTCGGGCGAATATCAGGTTACGCTTTACGGCGCTTCGGGCGGCAACTCCTATACAGCCGCTAATTGGGGTACGGGAGGCTCGGTCACGGGTAGGATTTATTTGTCAAGCGGCACGGAAATTCATGTTTTTGTAGGGGGCGCAGGCGAACAGACCACTATTGGAGGCTTTAACGGAGGCGGAAGCACAAGCGGGACCGTATTCGGTGGTGGAGGAGGCGGCGGCGCAACCGACATTAGGATAGGCGGCACCGCATTGGTAGACCGCATTATGGTTGCGGGCGGCGGAGGCGGTCATAACGACAGCGCATGTACTCTCAATAACGGTTATGGCAGAGGCGGCGCGTTCAGCGGCGGAGACGGCAATAATCATCCGTCTGTTGCACCTACAGCAGCTATGGCATACGGCAAAGGCGGATCGCAGACGGCAGGCGGGGCAGGTGGCATAGTAGACGCAGTTAGCGGTGTAGCAGGCAGTTTCGGCTATGGCGGCAACGGCAATCCCCGTTTAGACGGTCATGCGGGCGGCGGCGGAGGCGGCGGCTATTATGGCGGCGGCGGTTCGGTATGGCACGCGGGCGGCGGAGGTGGTTCTTCCTTTATTTCGGGATATGCCGGTTGTAACGCGGTAAACCAAAGCGGAACGCCTACAGGCTCTGCCAACCATTTTTCGGGCTATACATTCTTTAACGCATCTATGACAGCGGGCGGACGGATAGGCAACGGATATGCGGTGCTCACTCCAATCAGTTTGGACGAAACGGCTCCTTCTGTTCCTACTTTGACACCCTCAAGAGCAAGTTCATCGGGCTATTATTATAACTCTGTAGACATAGAGATTTCCGGCAGTATCGATAACACAGGTGGTACGGGTTTTGACCACTACGAGTATAAAATCGGGGATGGAGCATGGACTACGGGAAGCACGGCAACGCTTTCGTCATCACTTACAACGGGCACCGAAACAATAACGCTTTCGGTACGCGCTTACGACAAGGTCAACAATTACAGTACGGCATCGATTTCGTGCAATTTCGACCGTACGCTTTATACGCTTACCTATCATAACGCCACCGCTTCGTTTATCAATCCCAATCCCGCCTCTTACCATGTCGAAACCGAGACTTTTAATTTGCAGAATATCACGCGGACGGGCTTTGCTTTCGGAGGATTTTATACCGACAGTGGCTTGACTTCTCCTGCTTCGACAACAATTACAAAAGGTTCGCGCATCAATAAACAATTTTATGTCAAGTTTACGCTTAACGCGCCCACCGCTTCGGTACCGACCGTAGGCTCTACGACATACGGCACCCCCAAAACCTTAACGGCAACTCCGTCTCATGCAAACTCTTCTGTCGCCTACCATTACCAATGGCAGATGAAAGGCCCAGCGGACGCGTCTTTTGCGGATATTCCGTCCGCAAACAGCGGCAGTTATCAATATCCCACTTCGGGCGCGGGCGTTTATCAATTCAGAGTACGGGTATGGGCAAGCCTAGACGGATATACCAGTTCATCAGCGTACAGCAACAATCTTGCGCTTACCGTCAATCGCAAAAATATCGAGGTTTTCGCCACGGCGATAACACGCACATATGGCGACCCACTTGTGACTTCTTATGCTTATACCACTTCGGACGACTTTGTGGGGGGCGACACTGCCCTTAACGGTGTACTTGATTGTCCGGGGCTGATACAAGCGGCAGATGCCTATTTTATCTCGATAGGTACGCTGAACAATGCCAACAATCCCAACTACAATATCATTTATACGGGAGCGAATTATACGATTCTCCGCAAAGATATCACGGTTACTGCCATCGGCGTAAATAAGGTTTATGGCGATCCGCTTGTGACTTCTTATTCTTATACCACTTCGGACGACTTTGTAAACGGCGATACCGCATTAAACGGCGCGCCCGCCTGTCCTACGCTGGTGCAAGCGGCGGACAGTTATCCGATTGAAGAGGGCACGCTTACGAATGCGAACAATCCCAACTATAATATTTTGTTTACGGGCGCCGATTATGTGATCACGCGCAAACCGATTACGGTTACCGCCAACACAATTAACAAGATTTATGGTGAAACCTTGCTGACTTCTTTCGGATACACGCTTTCGGACGACCTTGTTAACGGTGATACAGGGTTGGAGGGCGACCTTACCTGTCCTTCTTTGGTACAATATACGGGTTCGTATCCTATACTGCAAGGCACGGTAGACAACGCGCACAATCCCGATTACGATATCTCTTATATCGGCGCCAATTATCATATCTCCAAATTCGATATTAAGGCAGACCCAATCGGATTGGGGAAAGTGTACGGCGAAGCCGAACCCGTGTTGGAGGAAACAATCCTTACGGGAATTAGCGGCGAAAGCGTAATCGTGATTTATACAAGAGACGCGGGCGAAGCCGCGGCAAGCTATGATTTAACCACCGTGGTACTAAAAGAAGCGCAAGACAATTATACGGTGTCCTTTGCCGCGGGCGGATATCAAGACAAATTCGTTATCGCGCGGCGGCCGCTTACGATCACCGCCGATGCCGTCAACAAAATTTATGGCGACCTCTTGGTTTATTCTTTCACTTATCAAATTACCTCGGGAACACTATCGGGTACCGATACCCTTACGGGCGAACTCGCATGCCCCACGCTGGTACAAGCGGCGGGGGATTATCCCATTACCCAAAACACATTAAACAATATGCTCAATCCCAATTACGATATCTCGTATCTGGGCGCAAACTATCGTATCGCACGGGCAAATATCGTTGTGGAAGTACCCTCCGCAACCTACTTTAAGACTTTTGCCGAAAACGACCCATTGCTATTATTGGAAGTGGACGGTGTCAATAGTGAGACTTTCTCTGTTATTTTTACAAGAGAAACGGTCGAAAGCGCGGGGGTATACGATATTATCGGCGTTAACTCGCAAAACGATAATTACGCGGTATCTCTTGCCGTCGGGACAGGGGCGGACAAGTTTGAAATTTTCCGCCGTCCTGTATCAGTTACTGCCGACGCTACGGGCCATATCTACGGAAACGCGGATGCCGCGTTAACCTATAACGTATCTAATTTGCCCCAAGGCTATACGCTTAGCGGCGCACTGCAAAGAGAGGCGGGAAGCGACTATAAAGCGGACGGGTATACCATTACCCAAGGCACGCTCACCAATGCCAACAATCCCGATTACCTCATCACTTTTACTGAAGGGATTTATACGATCGCAAAGCGGCCTATTACGGTAACCGCAATCGATACAGGGCATATTTACGGTGAATCGGACGCTGCGCTGTCTTTTGACAGCGGCGATATCGTCACGGGAGATACGCTTGCAGGCGTACTCCAAAGAGAGGCTGGTACGGATTGGAGAGCGCAGGGCTATGCAATTACGCAAGGAACCGTAGTGAATGCAAACAATCCCAACTACAACATTACTTTTGTAAATGGAGTTTACACGATACATAAGCGCGCGCTAAGCGTCGAACCCATTGTGTATACCAAAATTTACGGCGACCCCAATCCCGATTTTGTGCAGACGGTAGGCGGTATCCCTGGCGAACAAGTCATGGTAACTTATACGGTTGCGGCAGTGACCCATGTAGGCAGCTATCCACTTACGGGTATCGGTACAACGGACACCAATTACAGTGTGACGATTGCCACGGGGTGCGAGGCGGATAAGTTTGTGATAGAGCGCCGTCCCATTACGATAACGGCGATTGCCACAGGGCATGTGTTCGGTGATGATGATGCGCCGTTGCAATATCAAGTCTCCAATATGGTAACCGGAGATACGCTTTCGGGAGCCCTTATTCGCGAAGAAGGTTACGAATACAAAGCGGACGGCTATGCGATTTTGCAAGGAAGTCTCACAAACGGCAACAACCCTGACTATGATATTGTTTTGTACACAGATGCAATCTACATGATCACAAAACGACCAGTAACCGTCTATGCGATACCCACGGGGCATACCTACGGCGAAGCGGATGCCGATTTGTTTTACGAAAGTGCGAACACGGTGGAAGGCACGCCCCTTATCGGAACATTGACACGAGAGCCCGGTACGCATTGGAAAGCAGAAGGATATATCATTCTACAAGATACACTTACCGATGAAAACAATCCGAACTATGTGATTACTTATAATAGCGCAATTTATACTGTTTTTAAGCGAGCCATCACCGTGACGGCGGAGAACAAAACCATTACTTACGGCGATTTGGATGTCGCGCTTACCTATTTGACACAAAACCTTGTTGCAGGAGACACGCTGACGGGAGATTTGCAAAGAGTGGCAGGTTCGGGCTGGCGCCCCGAGGGCTATGTAATCGGTCAAGGTACTTTAACGAACGCAAACAATACGGATTATGATATCGACTTTGTCGAAGGTCTTTACTTTATTGAAAAACGCGTGGTTTCGGTGACTCCCGACCTCTTTACCAAGTATTACGGCGAAGAGGATCCCGCGTTAGAGCAGATTGCATACGGTATTCCCGGTGAGAGTTTCGTTGTGGTTTTCGTCCGCTCGGATCCCACGCAACATGATGCGGGCAATTACAATATTACGGCAGTTGTTTCGGTAGACAATAATAACTACACCGCCACGATTGCCGCTGGTACGGGTATCGCGAAAATGCGCATTCTTCCCAAAGATATTACGGTATTGGCGGAATCTTCGGGTCACCAGTACGGCGCGGAAGACGCTCCTCTTTCGTTTATAATCTCAGACACCACTCCGCTTGCTTACGGCGAAACAACGCTGCAAGGAGCTTTAACAAGAGAACAAGGTAACGAGTATAGAGAGAACGGATACAGAATTCTGCAAGGTACGGTAACCAACACCCGCAACCCGAACTACAACATTACCTATGTAGAGAATATCTATACTATTTATAAACGACCCATTACGATTGCGGCAACGGCGCGCATGCAAGTATACGGTGACCCCGAAATATCTTTGGAGTATGTCTTTACCGAAGGGTCGTTGCTTGAGGGCGATATGTTAACTGGTACGCTGATACGGGATCCCGGTACAACGGTAGGCGGCTATGCGATTAAGCAAGGCTCGCTTAACAACCCCAATTATGAAATCAGCTTTATCGAAGGAGTGTACACAATAAGCCGCGCCCCGATTACCGTAACGGCGGACCCCAAGAGTATTATATACGGCGAACCCGACTTGCCGCTGACCTACAGGGAGTCGCCTGCCTTATACGGCGACGATACATTTTCGGGCGAGCTTACACGGGAAGAAGGTACGGATGCGAACGAAACGGGCTATAACATACTTTTGGGCAGTTTAAACAATCCCAATTATGAAATCACTTTTATCTCGGCAAAATACACTATTTATAAACGGGATATTTCGATTACAGCGAACAATCGCACGCAAGTATACGGCGAACCCGATACCACCCTTACCTATACCATCACCGAGGGAAGCGAGGCGTTTGAAGACGACTTAAACGGCTCTCTGCAAAGGACATGGGGTATTGATTACAAGCCCGAAGGATATGATATTTTGCAGGGCACACTTACGAATGCCAACAACCCCAATTACAATATCACCTTTAGGGGGGCCAAATATTTTATACAAAAACGCCCGATTACGGTAACCGCGGACGACAAAACGCAGATTTACGGTGAGGCGGCGATTCCTCTTACCTATACGGTAACCGAAGGAGAGCTTGCTTATGACGATGCGCTGACAGGCGCACTCCAAAGAGAGAACGGAAACAGCGCAAGGACTTATACTATTATGGGGGGCACGCTGATAAACGCAAGCCTCAATCCCAATTATACCTTGCGCTTTTTCAGTGGCACCTACACGATTACCCCAAGGCCGATTACGGTGGAAGCGGAAGAGAAAACAATTATTTACGGCGATCCCAATGTACCGTTGACTTACACAATTACTCAAGGGAATATGGTGGGAGGAGATTATTTGTATAATACTTTGACGCGCGAAGAGGGCAATGGCGCGGGAAGATACGAGATAGGGGGAGCAGACCTTTACAATCCCAATTACAATATTTCTTATATCGCGGCGGAGTATGTGATACAAAGGCGTCCCATCGCAGTGTATGCCCAGCCAACAGTCTTTACTTACGGCGATATTCCCCTATTCGCGTATGAGACGCAAAACATAGTAGAGGGAGACATTCTAAACGGTTCTCCAGATATTGCGGGAAACGATGCGGGTTCGTACCAAATCCACCAAGGCACGCTTACGAATGCCAACAATCCGAATTATGATATCACCTTTACCGAAGCGTCCTGTACGGTGTTACAAAGACCGGTTACGGTTACCTTAGGCGCACAGTCCTCCGAATACGGGGCGCCAATAAAGGTAAACAGCGATGCTTATTTTGTCACTTCGGGGACGGTGGTTGGAGAGGATGACCTGGGTATTACGATTCAAAGGCTTTCGCAAGGTACTTTTATAGGCGACTATCCGCTGAGAGCGACCTATACCAATACCAATTACATAGTGGAAATCGTCGATGCAAGCTATACAATTACCAAAATACGCCCCACAATAACCGTTAACGAAAGACAAGTGGAGTTGGTCTATACTGGCAAGCCCTATCATATTGCGGCAAGTATCGACTCCCACGCGCAAATTATCTACCGCAAAAACGGAGAAATGGTAGAAAACAGTTTTGTGGATGCGGGCACGCATTCCGTAACGCTTACCGCGGCCGATACCGATATTTTCTCGGAGCCAATACCGGTAACCGTGCAAATTATCATCAAACCGACTTCTTTGTCTACCCAAACAATGGATGTCGAGGTATACAGAGCCGAGGGTTTTGACAGAAATGTTTATTTAGAATTCGAAGAAATTACTCCTACAATCGATGCCGGAACATTCCTAACCCGAACCGAAAGATTGAGTAATACTTACAGTCTTAACCTTAGTGGCGATACGGATGAATTAACCAATACCGTACGCGTGAAAGTACCCGACGAACTGGCTTCTTTGGATCGCGTAAAATTGCTTGTCACCGAAGGCGAAACTACCCGTGTTTTGTATCTTACCCCTTCGGCAGAGGGAACTGTATCCTTTACAGTAAACGGTCCCGCCACCGTATCTTTCATATCCCCCGTCAAAACCACTTCATTTTTAACAATCGCGCTTACGGTGGTAGGCTCTATGGTTCTGATCTTTATTGTATTTTCTTTTATTAAAGGCGCGCGGACAAGCGGCAGAGGCAGATAGTAAGAGAAAGAGTTGAAAGTGAAGAAAGGGTATGATATAATGTGCTATATTTAAATGTTCTCGGAGGCTATCAATGAACAGAGCAGAAGTTGTATTTAAGGCGATTGATGTGCTTTTTCATCCTTTTCAAAACTGCATTAAGATTAAAGATACCGTTATCGAAAAAGATATAAGCTACGACGACAGGTATCCCCAATGCAAAGCGGATTTTGTCTATAAAAAATCTGAAGAAAAATTACCCGTACTCGTCAACATTCACGGCGGCGGTTTCGTGATGGGAGACAAAAAACACAGACGCAGCATCAGCGAATTGTATGCGGATAAGGGCTGGTTTGTCATCAATATCAATTATCGTCTTGCCCCCAAGTATCCTTTCCCCGCGTTTATGGAAGACATATTTGCCCTCTTAAATTTGATACCGACGATTGCCGACAAATACAACTTAGATCTGTCCCGATTGGTGCTCACAGGAGATTCGGCGGGAGCGCACGCCTCGGCGCAAGTTCTTGCCTGCATCCACGACGAAACCCTTAGAAAAGAGTTGGGGTTGCCCGAAGTATCTGTAAAGCCTACGGGAGCGGTTTGTTTTTGCGGTATTTACGATGTCATTGCGGCAACCAAACTTAAGGTGCCTTTTGGTATCGCAAGAAGCGTGGTCGAGTCCACGGTAGGAGAAAGTTTCAAAAAAGATTATTCGGATATCAATAAGTATAAATATTTAAAGCAGATTGCGCCCATCCATTATGTTAATTCCAATTGGTGTCCCATAATGCTTACTTATTCCCAAAAAGATATCTTTTGCGGCGGACAAGGCGAAATGTTCTACAAAAAACTGAAAGAAGTCGGCGTGCCTTGCATGGAAGCGCACTCCACGAAGCTCATCGATAATCATTGTTATCACTTCAACTACTGGACAAAAGCAAGCAAAGAGACGCTAAAAGCCGTTTTCGACTTTTTGGAAAAGATTAAGAATAACGAAGCAATCGCATAATTTACGATTATTTCTACAGGCTAATTGAAAGGGGCTGTCTCATTTTTTGAGACAGCCCTTTATAACTTTTTAGAACTCTATTTTTGGATTACAGTTAAAAAGCGCGCTTGTTTTTCCATCGCAATTTGAGCATGGGGAAGGGATGCGTCAAAATAGATGCTGTCGCCCGCTTTCAGATAATGTTCTTTTTCGCCCACAATAACGCGCAACGAGCCTTCCAACACATAATTAAACTCTTGTCCCTTATGTTGCACGGGTTCCGGGTTGGCGCCTTCTTTAATGGTTACCAGCATCGGCTCTAATTCGGGCGCGATAAAGTCGCTGTTTAAGGATATAAAAGAATACCCTTGATACCTCTCAATTTCGACACCCTTTCCTTCATAAACAACAGCCGCGTTCTTTTTGGTGGCGTTTTTGCCGAAAAGTATCACAGAAGCGTCTATCTGCAATGCGGAAGCAATATTGTAAAGCAACCCGATGGGGATATCTTTGATACCGTTTTCGTAATCTGTGTATTCTGCCGCGCTCATGCCGAGTTTTGCGGCAAATTGCTCCGCGGTATAATCCGAAAACTCTCTCAGGTCTTTTATTCTGTTGCATATAATCTGCAAAGCGTCCATGTTTACTCCTGCTTTTGGGGCTGATTGCTATCTGCTGTAAGGGAACTGCTTCTTCTTGGTTCTCATTTTGAACTTGGCAGCGGGAACTTTCTCTTTGATGAAGTCGCAAAACTCGATAAAATTGCCTTCTGTGAAACTGTCATAATTGACATAATAGCACATAGCCGAGCCTACATAAAGATAAACTTTGTCTTTGAGAATCGCGGCTTTTTCGAGGTCCGCATAGAGGCATTTGTGGGTAAACTTTTCTTCGCCGCCTCTTTCGTAGGTGTTTGCCACAAAGCCCAGCTCGTCGAAATTGATTTCCCAATGGGTGGCGCCTCTTGACTCGAATTCCATTTTGTAGCCCTTAGAAGAAGTGTATTGGTAAAACCAAAGGGCGCCTAGCAGCATGATTACCACAACGCCGCTTAAAATAAGAAACAAATACCTGTAAGTCAGCAGATAGACCGAAAGGCCCGCGATAAATAGCAGACCTACCATAACAAACTCTCTCACTCCCAAATATTTGCGGAGATAATAAAGATTGCATGCGAGATATTCTTTTTTGTTGATATTGATTTTTGTTTTATACATTATCTTAAGGTGGGTAAAACGCCGTTTTGGATATCCAGTGAGGACAGATTCCAGATAGAGGTATCGAACGCGAGTCCGTCGGGATTGGATAAATAGGTAAGCGAATTGGCGTTGAGATAGGAAAGGGAAGGAACCGTATTGAAATCGGAGTAATTTTCTTCGATGTTGCGGATGACCGCTTGTTCTTCGATGCCAAATACATTGCGATAAGCGCTCTTTTGGGCGTTAAGGTCCGTCCCGCTTATATATTTGCTTGTGCTATGGCCAATTAAGTTGTTGGCATAAACGGCATTATAGACATACTCGTCATTGCCGCTAATTGGTCTTTCGGACTTTGCAAGTACATCCCCAAAGGCGATACAACTTGCGATAAAGGGTTCGGAAGCATGACCAATCAGTCCGCCTGCGAACACAGAGTGATACACACCGTCTGTCCCTACAGGATTGGCGTCGTCATCAACATAATAAACATCCTTAACGGATACATTGACCTCGCCAAAACTGAGACAGTGATGAATATAATAAAGATTGGTAAAAAGGCCGTTTTCGCGGATAAAGATGCCTTGCGCGTAATCTACGATACCGTTAATCGGGATGACTGCTTCGGTTCTGCCAAGCAAACCACCGCCGTATTCGGACGCTGTCACCTGCGCGTTGGCATAGCAGTTGGAAATCCCGTTGGAAGCGGTTAAAAAACTGAACAGATTGACACCGATAAGGCCGCCTGCGGTTCTTGCCGTAACGGAGCCTACGAAATAGCACGCCGAAACGGTGCCATTGCTGTCGTTGTATGCCAACAAACCACCACCTATTGCGGGATAAGCAAGACTTCCCGTGACGGTGCCTACCGAATAACAATCGTTGACGACGGAATCGTTATAGCCCATCAAGCCGCCCGCATAGCGACCCTTGATGTCGGCATAGGTATAACATCCGTTTACATTGGCGGTACGGTTATAACCGATTAGCCCGCCCAGATAAACATTGGACGCAACAGACTCGGACAGGATAGAGCCCTCGAAAGAGCAATTGGTGATATAACTTACGGCTTCGGTAGTTTCGGTGTTTTCGTCTTCGTTGTCAGAGTGTCCCGAGGCGCCCACGAGACCCGCGATACCGCCTATATAAGTGTTGGAAGTCGGTTGGTCATAGCTGCCAAAGAAATCGTCCCAAATGCCTTCTTCGTAATCGCTTTTGGGATTGATGAAATCCCCTTTTACTTTGCAGTTGGATATGGTTCCGTTAAGGACTTTGCCCACAATTCCGCCGATATAAAATCTGGAAACGCTACCGTTGATGTTTACCGTAAAATCGCTTACCGTAAGATTGCGGATGCTCGCGGCGCTGTCTAGCACCGAAAAAAGGCCTTTGCACAGAAAATTGGCGTCTAAGCCCTCGGAGTTTTCGTCCAGTTCTAATTTGAAATTGTAAATCTTATGGCCGTTGCCGTCCAAACTGCCTTCGAAAGGCATATCGTATCTGCTTTGTTTGCCGTCGGCATCTACGATATCCATATAACCAATCGGTCTCCAGACTTCTCCCTCTAGGTTAATGTCTTTGGTGAGCATATAGCTTTTTTTGAGAGAATAACGAATATCGAAAAGGTCTTGGGCAGAGCTGATAAGCACGGTACTGCCTGCATCGTCTATATAGGAAGCATAAAGCGTAACGGCGCCCGTCGGAATATACGGAAAGATAATTTTGGTGCCGCTGCCCTGTGAATTGGTGTACCACCCGCTAAAGATTTTGCCGCTTTTGGTGGCGATAGGCGCAGCTTCGACCACGCTTGTATTTACCATGATTGTCGCGCCAGAACTGCTGTACTCGGTAAGTTTTACCGTTCCGCCGTTCGCGTCGAAAGTGACATTGTAAGTTGCGCCTTCATTCGCAGGCCCAAGCAAGGTCTCGGCCCAAGCCGACTGCGTTATACAAGCAAGCACGGTAGCAGTAGCCGCAACCAGTACAATGAATATGGTGAATACTTTGCTAAATTTCTTCATAGCGTCTCCAATATGCCGCAAGACATATATTGATACGCTTTATATTATAGTCTAATATAGAATAGTATGTCAATAAGTAAATTTATAATAAGGGGACAAAAGCAGGTTATTACCAAATATTTACACTTCTTCGGAGGGTGTGTTAGTAATTACTCCTGATATTATAGTTTTTTCGTCCAGCCAAGAGCGCACCAATGCGGAAACTTTCCGGTCGGTTGCTTGGTCAAATGAGGCAAGCATTTGTTCGGCGGTCGCAACGGAATAAGCGTAATCATGATAATAGGCTTTGAGAGCCTTGTTCATTCTGTCTTTCCCCACGATGTCCAAAACCGCATCGAACATCATACTGCCTTTTTTATGGATAACCATGCCGTATTCGTAATTGGTCGTAAATTGATAGACCGTACGATTTAAGTCAAAACTGCATGAAGAGCTATTGTTTTGCCTAGAGGTTTGAAATGCAAGATACTCTTTTCTATCGTTGCCCTTTTGCTCTTCGTATGATTTTTTATTTTCTTTTAAATAATAATAGTAATTTGCAAGAAAAGCGGATAACGCTTCATTTTGCCAGCAATGGTTGATATTGTCGTTGCCCACCATGTTGCCGAACCATTGTTGAGCAGTTTCATAGATGACAAGTTTTTCGGTATCGGCGGAGGAGGTAGAAATCATTGCCAAGTTGCCGAACCCTGCGCTGCCAAAGTAGAAATCGGATTCGACTATCGTATAAACGGGATAAGGATAAATGCCGACTGTGTCAGAAAATATCTCGATGGCAGAGGTTGCTGCGGCAAGTTCGGCCTCTTTTGACCCATTATCTGTATAATAATATCGAATGACTGTGTCGCCGTGCTTGCTCTCTGCAATCTTAAAGTTCTCCGAGAGCATAAGACCAAAATCTCGTACCCCTTTCGCCTCAATTGTTACGGTCTTCTGTTCCCCATTTTTTATTTCCGATACCGTTTTACCGGTAGAGGCGACGGTAAGGTTTTCTTTGCATAGGACGGTGACCGCGTACTCGGCGCATTCATGATAAAATGGATTGCCTACCTTATAAAATTCATCGGTTCGCCAAGCGCCATTCTCGTAAACGCAAAGAACGGGATAAAAGTGGGCAAGTCTTAGCACATTGTTATGAAGTCCCAATCTAAGGTCGGATTCGGGAATATCTAAAGTGCAATTTATAGAAATCTCAATTTCTTTTTGCGGCGGTAAAGGGGAGGCAAGCGCCACACACAATACGGTTTCGACTGCGTCGTAAGTTGCTGGTACGCCTGCTATGCTTACTTCATTTATTGTAATTTCTCCATATTTGGAAAGTTGGGAAAAATAAGCGCAGGTGGGACTGTCCTCTTGATAAGTATTTGGATACAAACGAAATTTTATTTCATTTAGGTCGTTTTCCGTATCGTTATAATAAGAAATGGTCGTACGAAGTTCTGCGGTCAATAAATCTTCTGAGATATCTAACACTATCGCATACTTTTGCAACACTTCCTGTTTTTGTTCCGATAATTTATCGTTGCAGGCGACAAGAAGCATCAATATGGATACCAACAATACCGTTACCGTCCACTTTTTCATATTGTTCTCCCGTTTACACATATATTTAATGAAAAAAACGGTGAGATTATGCTTTAGCAAGGTAAATTGTTTCAAGTTTGAACAAAGTTTTACCAAAATTTACTACTTACTAAATTAAAAAAACTGTTTACAGACCAATATTTATGTGTTACTATAGGTACATAAAACAGCTCATAATTTTCCCCCTTATCATCGCTAGAGAGAATCGATATTTTATCGGTTCTTTTTAGCGTTTTAGGAGATTTTGCAAAAAACACACTTTTATTCTATATATAAAAGAAATAAGAATGAAGTAAATCGTTTTCTTCCTGCAAAGCCGCCATCCGAAAAAGAACATTTTTGATTGCTTGGGCGGAACATTTGTCTTTTTTAAACATGTTCAGTTTGGTGAAAAAAGCGTTTTTTTGTTTTTCATCCGCTTTATTTTTCAAAACTTCCCATAGATGCAGACAAGTTTCAATCAGACCTTGTTTGCTTGTTCCCTGTTCCAACGCTGTTTCGATAAGAGTATAAAATTCTTGTACGGGATAGCTTGATGCGTTTTTTAGCAGGGCATTTATCTCGCAATAAATACGGGAAGAACATTCCATCACTTTATAATGATACCGTTTCCATTCCGTTTGCAGTCTGACGATGCTCGTATCGTCATGAATCAAATTGATACACTTATTGGCAGAAATGTTTTTATCTTTCACTTCCAACATGATGTCGAGATTTTTATTTTTGAGTGAGTGATAGAAATGTAAAAACTCATCTGTTTTCACCGTGTCAGAATGAGAGCCTTTTCTTTTTTGCAAATTGTGTTGGGAATAATGTATTTTGGGTGTGCCGTCTTGTTGCTTCCATGTGGCGGCGCAAAGCTCAATCCATTCCGAATTACTTCTTTCGGCATTGTCGGTAAATAAACGGTTGTGCAAATTATCGTATACGACGGGAATGTTTAGACTGTGGCCGATTTCCAATAAATCACGGACATGATAAAACTTGTCATCGTTTTCGATAATCAATCGGGTTTTGATGTTATCGGGCAAAAGAGCATAATTGGTAATAAATCTTTGGATGGATTGTTTTTTGTCGCCGTAAAGGCCGCCGATATGCAATACGATTTTGTTGGAGTGGTCGGTGTGGAGCGCGTCTAACAATCTGTTATGATATACCAAATCCTCCACGGCGCTCTCGACGACCAAAGGATGAGGAGAATTGAGAATGGTATATTGGCCGGGGTGCATCGAGACCCGAATGTCATGGTCTTTTATTTTTTTGCCGATGGCGTCGAATTCGGTCTGGAAAAGCTCCCACCACCTAAGTGTATTGACTGCATGAGAACCAAAAGGAATCAGATCCGAACTGATGCGGAACAGTCTAATCCCGTTTGCAATATTGTAATCAACAATCTTATCTAAGATCTTAATGTTATGGTATGTGATGTCGTTGAGGCGCTCCTTGGAAGCGTTTTTAACCGACAAGAAGAAAAATCCGTATACGGCACTCCAACGGTCATACATGCATATCCGATATTCATTGCGCTCCTTGTTTTTGTTGTTCACATATCTAGTATGTTTAAGGAACTACTTCATAAATACTTCGAGCTGAATAAGTGTATCACTTTTTAAAATCGTATTTATGAAGTGGTTCCTTAAGAAAATTCTTACGATAACGGAGTCGCTTCTAAGGTTTCTCTGTTGATTCGGATATTGTTGTCCGCGGGCGGCGTATCGACGGTGAGGTTGTCTTTGGCAATATCAAAGAGGAACTCGTCCAAAAGCGCGCCCAGTCTTATGGTGCCGTTATCTTTGTCGAAATAATTTTGCAACTCAATACCAAATAACATTTCTTCAAAATGCATGTTAGACAAAGCCTCAAGTACTTCGTAAATGTCGGCGGTAGGAGATATGTCGAGGTAGTCGGCCACAAGCGGCACCAAGATATCCTCTATGTCGAGAGCGACCAAATCCAGCTCGTCTGTTTGGAATAAGCTTTGCGCCGCAATTCTCAAGTTGACATCGGGAAGCATACCCACGATATTTTGCGCTAGATTATAAAAGGGCCCCAGTTCGTTAAAGATGGAATACACCGCGTATTTTAATATTTGGTACGCATCCGAGTCTACAGAGGCGTTTTCGTCCCCTGCGGTATTGGCTTTGACAAAGCTCATCAAGACTGACATAATCGTCGGGTAATCTGTTTCGGGTAAAGTTACCCCATATTTCGCAGCGATACTTTGTAATGAATCGCGTTTCCCGTAAATTTCCATATTCAGAAATTGGTCTAATAAAGGGTCTATAATAATTGACTTTAGGACTTCCGCCAGTCCTTCGGGATCATCCAGTCCCGCGGAGTCCAAAAGAGAGGCAATCGTGTCTGCCGATAACTTGCTTTTGAACTTGGCAAGCATGGCCCCATCTGAATAGTTGCTTGCGAAATTGCGATAATCGTTAATGAGAGAATAGCTGTCTTCTTGCGCATAAGCGGGAATGTATTCTTGCTTTATGCCTTGCAAAAATTCCGTCGTAATATTGATATCCTCTTTGTCTGCCTTCCAATATCTTATGGGGGAAGGATAGTCGGCAAGACATCCCGTTTCGATATCGTAAACGATACCGTGTTCGTCTTCATAAACCGAAATATCTTGAGAATGCACATGCCCCGTGAAGATGTAGTTTAGTCCGGCTTCGCTGAGTGCCGCGGCGAACTCTTGCGATTGATTTACTTTGCTGTTGGGGGAAATGTTTATCGTTTCGATAAAATCGCCACGATGCTCCATCAAAGGAAAGTGCATCATGCCTAAGGGGAGTCTGCCGTCCTCTTTTGCTTGTGCAACCTGTTCCGTCGTCCAATTGATAAGACCCTCCGTGAGGTTGGGAGCGTTTCTGTTTTCGATGCCCCCGCTGTCATTAAGAGTATAGGTGCAAACATCAATGGCGATCAGTCTGTATTTTTTGCCAAGATTCGCGGTATAGGAGAGCGTGCCCTCGTAAGTAGAAAGGGTTTCGTCATATCCGAAATCCTTATAAATCTCTCTAAAGTCTTCCAATGAGACATTGGGGGTTTCGGTCCCCTCATCGGTATCGTATATTTTACTTTTATTTAAAATATCATGGTTGCCGGGAATGACATAGACATCGATACCTTTCTCTTCTAATTTCGCAAGTTCGGCCGCAACCATTTCGTGTGAAATTCTGCCGCCGTCATCGGTCAAATCTCCGGGAAGCAGCATGGTGGTCGCATCGCTTTGGGCAACTTGGTCCAATGCGGAACGGAAAATAGCTTCGGAGAGATGAAGCATTTTTTGACCGCTTGCGGATTTTGCTTGGAAACTCTCTGTTAACTCGTCACCGATTTGCGCTTCGGCAAGCACATGAATATCCGTAATGATCGCGATTTTGGTTTTGCTCCAGCTATTGCATCCCGTCAATGCCAAACAGGTAATGAGCACGCATATAACAATCAATAGAACTACGATAATTTTTTTGGTTTTCAATATAATATCCTCCAAACAACCCATTGATTTTATAATACATTCACAATTTTATTTGTCAAGAGTGCACGCTGCTTTTCATATAGCCGCACACGAAGATTTCCATTGAACAATGCCATTTTCTTTTATGATGTTCTATTGATTGAAAAAAAGAGGCAATGTACCCTCTAAAATGTTTTTTGTTGGAGCTCTTGCAACTGTGAGATAACAGCAGCTAAGGCTTTTTGGGGGTCGTTAATTGTTTGAACAGCCTGCTCCATCGGACACATTCCCGTCCCTGTTCTGTTTAGAATTTTGTCCGCTACTTTAAAATATGCGTAGGGGGTATTGTAACGCTCGAATATCCGCATTGCATCTGAAGTAATGAGCGCGGCATACACCTCTTTTGCCTTGCCGTACACCATCAATAAAGCCGCGGCTTTCCCCACAATTTTATCGGCAACGCTTGCGCCGTTTAGAGTACCGCTTTGCGCGTATTCCGTAAGAGCGCCGATGCCCTTTAGTTCGGAAGTAGTTACAATGCCGTTTCTGATAACTACGATTGCGATACTTCCATGCAACAGAGTTTTGGCTCTATCCAATGCGGTCATGTTTCATTCCCTTAACTAGAAACAAAATGATGAGCGGCACCAAAACGGCTTGCAAGAATAAGCCGGGCAGTCCTGTTCGTATCATGGAAAACAGAGACGCATATTGTCCTTGTCCGCTGGCGGCAATAACAATTGCTTGTGAAAGAAGGGAGACGGCCCTGCCTGCTATTTGTGCCGCGAATACCGCAGGGAACGCGACGAACGGCCTTTGCGTTATTTTTTTGGCAAAAAGCCCCGACACCAATCCGAATACCGTAAGTTCGATTATCATATAAGGAAGTTTAATTGCCGCAGGCATTGCCGCGCCCAACACGGCTTGTGAAATAAAATAGCTTGCGACAGGCGAACATGCGCCGATTGTCGCGCCGAACACCCCGCCCAATAAACAGCCTCCTACGAGAACAGGCAAATACATTGGTAACCATGTGGCGCCGCCCGACGCGCCTGCTACCGAATGAACAAGCAAAGGAAGTAACGCGGCCGCAACGACAAGACCTGCGCTGACCAAACTTTTTACGGTTATCTTAACGGCAATATTGTTGCTTTTTAATACATTTTCCAACATACTACAAACGCCTCCTTA
>JAQVTZ010000150.1 GCA_028699795.1 Clostridia bacterium
TCTATTGCCGAAATCATAACCTACGAAATAACAAGTATTGTTGATGGGCATGCCGTTGGCGGATGTAATCGCATTTACGATGTCTATAAGCATACCGGCAGAACCTTCTACATTACTTAACGGCATAGGCATAAGTGACAAGTTTTCATCTTTTACAATAAGTTTTGATTTCTCCAACTGATACATTGCACCTAAAGCAAATACACCCAAACTCCCGTATTTATCTCCGTTTTTGTCTTTATAAAATAAGTGCTCCATTGATTTGCTAGCCATCAAGTCGGTAAGTCCGCTGTTAATCGCGTCCGAGAGATATTCGGGGTCGACAAACCCGCCCAAGTCGATATTCTCTATTTCGAAAACATTAAATGCGGGTCCGATTTCGCTTGCCGTTTTCCAGTTGTAAATATCCAAAAACCCCTCTATGACAAAGTAGGGCATAATATTTTTGCCGAAATCGACCGACTCGAATCTTTGAGGGATAATCACAATGGCGGGACCTTGACTCATTTTGATAATGTTGTTTCGCATGGTGATTTTTTCGTCGCCAGTGCAGGTTTCGCTGTTGTTCATAATCGATACGGAGTGGTGGGCGTTATCGCCCAAAATACAACCCTCTATCAGTACATCTTTGGCGGCTGTCGCGACAATAGAGGTATGGAAATTTTTGGCGACGATGTAACGGAAAACCGTTTTATTAGGCATAAAATGGTTTTCGATACCGCAATGGGTGGATTTTTCGGGATCATCACGACCTATCAGCACAATATCCTCTATGACAAATGTCTCCATCGTATCGTAATAATCGGTGTCGGTGTGGTAATTATACGAAAATATTTTGGATTGATCATAGGTGTTTTCGCATTTTCGGATTTCCGCCGACACCGTGAACCCGTTACCGTACAAACTATTTTTGAGGTTAACTTGGGAAACACTGTCAATGTTGTTCTGAAGAATCATCACATAACTTTTCATATCGTTCACCCTGCAAAGTTCTTCAAAACTATCTATATTGACGGCGTTTTGGCCATGCATATTAAAAGTAAAACTTCTGCTTACGCCTGTCAACTTGTGATTTACGACTGTCCTTGCGGTAACGGTGACCTTGCGTCCTTTGCACGCTTCTTTAAAGGTTATCAGTCCTTCGGGAGATATCGTGGCTTTGGTTTCGTCATCGACACTCCAGACCACATCCGTGTGCTCGTCTACGCTCATTTGATAGGTAGACACAAGCTGCTCGTCTTGGTCGTACCAATAAAGTCCCCAAGTTCTGGATAACTTGATGCCTAATTTGGCGTCCGCCAACGATAAATTCATATTTAATACGGCAGGATTTTCTTTAATAGTAAAAGTTTTGCTTTTTGTAACACCCTGATACATGGCGGTAACCGTTGCCGTACCTCCTCTAATAGGGACAAGCACGCTGCCGTCTACGGATAACACTTGGGGATTATCCGAAGTAAACTGTGCGTCTTGGATATCGTTTTTGTTGTCGATATCCAAATAATTCAGCTCCGCAAAGTATGGGGCGGAACGGGTATAAAGCACCTCGATGCCGTCTTCGAAATCCCATTCGGCGGACCCGCAAGTCACCACAAAAAGATTGACACTGTGATTGCCGTCGGAGACAATGTAATGACTATCGTCGAGTTTGGAAACCGATGCGGCTGCATAAAGCACCGTCTTCTCGTATAGTTTTTGTATTGTTATTTCGTTATGAGAATACACTTTATCCGATGTCACCAAAGCCTGCGTCGCATCTATTAGAATACTGTCTCGGTGCGTGTTTCCCAATTTGTCCAATGCGCTTACGCTTACATTGGCTTTGCCGCGGCTTACAGGGTATACCATGCCGTTTTTGGACACCGTTACGACAGAGGGATCGGAACTTTCCCAATTGAGATGATATCCGTCTAACGCGACAACGGGAGCTATCGCCGCAAAAAGGCGGGTTTGCTTAAGAATCGGAAGAGAATCTAATTCGCGGCCTTCTTCGTCATGAATGCTTATGCCGGTAATTTCTTGCGTGTTGATGACAAAAATCAGCGTGCGAACAAGATTGATGTTGGAATTCGCTCTAATCGTTACGCTCACCGCGCCCGCATTCTGCGGATTGATATAATATTTGTTGGTATCGTCCGCCCGAATCAGCTGCAATCTGCCGTTGCCGCTCTCTTCATCAATAAGACATTCTATACTGTCGTCTTGAATTAACGAAGGCAAAACCTCGATATTGATATATCTTTCTTCCTCCGTAATCTCCAACTCAACCGTATCACCGTTTTGCAAAAGCCTGCCTGCATCGTCATAAATAACGATTTCGTCCGGCAAAGGAGAAGTAGCTACGGCGATAATGGATGTCGCCGCCGTTATGGCTATCATAACGATGATAGGAATGATAAAGACCACTCCCAACAGAAATTTTTTCATTGTTCACCTCGAAGCGGTTATTTCGGCTATCCTAAGAGTCCCCGTTTACAAGTCTGGCATAGAGCTCGAAGTTTTGCGGTATCGACTCTCCCGGGCCGTATTTTGGCTTCTTCCCATCTGAGAAGTCATAAGAAACCAAGTAATTGGGATGGTATATCGTCATATCTAAATATTGTTGTGACACTGCGTCTATTGTTTGTGCAAGGAATCCCACCGGACTACTGTCTTTGGGGAAAACGACAGGCAATGTTACCAAAGAAGTATCTCCTAACTGAATACATTTTTTGTCGGGTTTGACATATAATCCAAGTGCAAAAATACCCATGCAAACATACTTTTGTCCGTCCAAAGGACTGGTATACAATAGAAATTGCATATCGTCTCTAGAAAACAAATCTTCTATAATACTGGTAATAGAGTCAATCAATTTATCGGGGTCTAAAAAAGAAGCTACGCCAGACATAAGGTTGGGGTCGATGCCGCCCAATAAGCCTCTGAGGTCGTCGGGCGTCTTCCAATTGGTAACATCGAAAAAGCCTTCAATTTTGATATTGGGCATCATGTTGCGGTCAAAATACTCTGGAACGAACTTGTCCACACTGATAATAATCGATGGCCCGCCAGACTGTCTCATGACATTGTTTCGGAAGGTAAAGAAAGCATCTGTGGAAACATCGGTTTTTATCTCTACAGAGTTATTTGCCGAATACCCTAATATACATCCTTCAACCAAAACATTCTTGGCGAGATGAAAATAAATCCCAGAATGACAATACTGCAAGATGCAATACTTAATTTCTATGGGATTAACAACTTCTTTAAAATGGAACGCCATCCCTCTGTTGGCGGATTGTTCGATATCTTCGGCAGCTTCTACCCAGAGGTCTTCGTAAATTAGTTTTCTGTCGGGACTGTCCAACCTATCGCCTTTTACACAAAAAATTCCTTGGGAGCCGATATCGGGCCCCCCCCTGAAATCGTATAAAAAGCCGTTGCCGTATATGCTACTTCTAATGTTTAGAGGGGAAGCCGCGGTAATGTTATTCTGCATGACTAAATCGTCCGTTGTTTTTTCGGCAACGAATTTGAACTGCTCGAAGTTATAAACATTAACGGCAGCGGCGTTGTCCGTCATGTTAAATTTAAATTCGCGATAAATGTTGGTCGCGTAATTGTTGACCAGAACCGTCCCCCTTACCGTAACCGTGTTCCCCGCGGATTCGGGATAAAAAGTGATGAGCGCGTCTTGGTCTATTGTCGCATAATCGGGGTTATCGGTTTCCCATTTAATATCCGCCTGTTCTTTACTGAGCGAGCTGCCGAACTGCAGCGTATTGATGTAAGTATTGTCCTGTGTCAACCAATTGCCTGCCCATATCCGGCTTCGCTGTATGCCCAGTTGCGCATCGGAATCGGTATAGAGTAAATTGAATGCATATGGGCGTTCTTTTACCGTAACGGAGGTCGTTACCGTACTGCCATTATAATGCGCAATCAATTGCGCAGAGCCCGCTCTAAGAGGAATAATCATATTCTTGGCGGTATCCAATTGCAATACGGTAGGATCACTGACTTCAAAAGTCGCCTGCGGTATCTGCCCGTTGCGATTGACATCGGCATAATGCAGCTCTAAATAATACGGCCCGTTTTGGGTATAAAGTGTACTTAACGCTGCGGAGAAAAGCGCTTCGTCATAGTCGCAATGCGATACGGATAAGATGTATTGCAACCCGTTTTCGGATACAATGTAAGAGCCTTCTTGGGTTGCGCTGACTTCCGCCGAAGAAGATAACAGTAAGTTGGATTTAATCCAATCTATAGAAATTTCGGTGGAAGTCTTTATCTTGACAGCTTTGACCAAGGCGTTTTCGGTATTAACCTGCAACTCCGCGCTGTGCATGTTGCCTTTTTTATCGAGCGCGTTAACGCTTACGGTCGCATTGCCGCGCGCAAGCGGTGTGATAAATCCGTTGCCAGATACCCGCACAACAGAAGAATCACTGCTTGTCCAGTTAAAATTTTGGTAATCTAATGCATCCATCGGAGCAATATCACAATACAATTGCATAGGCGCGTTAAGCTCTAGTCCTCCCTCTATAACGACTCCTTCTTCATTATAAATC
>JAQVTZ010000151.1 GCA_028699795.1 Clostridia bacterium
ACGAAAACAATAAATTTCAGCGATTTTGCATTTGTTTTTAGCATGAAAACCTTACCTCCGCCCTAAATATTCTGTTTCTATTATATCGCAAAACGGGCTTTTGTCAAGATTTCCCTTACAATTTAGACGAATTTATGGCAAGATCTACAATTTTCCCCGCTCTTTTCGCGTGGGCAAGCACTTTATCGGTAATGATTGTGCCTACCGCTATCGAGAAAGTGCGCGTAAGGTCAGAAATTTCGCGTTCTACTTTGCGTCCAAGCAAGAAGCTGTAGTCCGGTGCGGAAGTAGTTTCGGAATCTGAAGGATAATGTAAAGGAGCCGCCGCAGTAACGACGAATTCTTCGAACTGTGCTTTGGGTGTGGCGTCATCGCCGGAAGATATGTGAAAATCCTCAAAAATATCTTTATCGGGTTCCGAATATGCTAATTCGGTTTCCTTACTCTCATCTTCTGTTACATCTGCACATATGGTCGGTTTTGCGGCGCGCAGATTGACAATGAGATAATCATTAGACGCAGCAGAGATTTTGTAAGGGGCAAGACTTTCTTCTTCCAGCATCAGTTTGATGTATTTGCGTCCAATGACGATATCCCGTACCGTGCCCAATTCTCTTCCCGCGCGGGTCAGTACTTTTTGTCCCAAAGATACTTTTATTAAGGATTCTTCTATGGGTTTGAGCGCATCCTTGTCGCAAACGGTAATATAATTATCTTTGCCGGCGATGTCGGCAATGTCTAAGATGAAACTTTCTTTTCCCGTTACGCAGAGACCTGCAAAAACAAAATCGTTGTCATCTATATAGACACCGTCTACCGCGCCGAGTTCACATGCGGAGTCCAAAGCAATCACTTTTTTTGCGTAGAAATCATCAAAAATCATAACATCACCTCATCAAAGTTTATGACCATACGAGTGTAATTATGTATAAAGTCTTGCAAACAAGGACAAGTTTGAAGTATGATAATGCTATGGTTACACATCAATCCATGTACGGATACCTAAAAGATAACATCGGCGATAATACAGACGCATGCAAACTCGTTTACTTTGGACGCAAAATAAGCGCGCAAGAATTGCTTAAGACAATTGACGAGGTTGCCGCTTACTTGCTTAAGGCGGGAATTCAAAGAGGAGATGTTGTGGGGATTGCTCTTCCCAATATACCCGAAGCGGTGTTTGCCTTATATGCGGTGAATGCGGTGGGCGGTGTCGCCAATCTCATCCATCCCAAAATCAGCGAATCGGCGTTTTGCAATCTTATTCAAAAAACAAATACAAAACTGATCTTTTTATACGATAAGCTTTACAAAAAATACGGCGATTGTTTGCAAAATTTGACAACCGTAATTTGCTCTGTATCGGAGTATATGCCTTATCCATATAAAATGTTGTTTGCGTTAACCGAACCTTCTGTAAGAAACAATACAAAGAAATTTAGTAATATTTTGGGCGCGTCAACCGTGAAACTTACCCCCTGCGGCCCAGCTGAACCTGCGATTTATATTCATAGCGGCGGTACGATGGGGGAGCCCAAAACCGTGGTTTTGACTTCGGAGGCGTTAAACAGGTTGGCCGAAGCGATGGTGTCGGGCGTCTATGTAACAGGGGAACCGCTGAGAGAAGACGATGTGATGCTGATGATGCTCCCGCTGTTTCACGGATTTGGTTTGGGTGTTTGTGTGCATACCGCGCTTTCGCGCATCCAAACGGTGCTATTGCCGCGGTTTAAGGCAAAACTTGCCAACAAAGTGATAAAAAAGTATGGTGTAACGCATCTTGCGGGTGTCCCTGCCATGTTTGCCAAAATGCTGAGAGAAAAGAACTTTGCGGGCAAACACCTCCAAAAAATCACCCGTATCTTTTGCGGTGGAGACAGATTGGACCCCAAAGTAAAAAAAGAATTCGATACGGTACTGCAAAGTTTTAGAAGTCCTGCCGAACTTACCGAAGGGTATGGGTTGTCCGAGGCAAGCGCGGTATTTTCGGTTAGCCTTACGGGAGAGACACGAGCGGGTTGTCAGGGAAGACCGCTTCCCGGAAACCGTATTAAGGTAATGGATGAGAGGGGCGAAGAGGTCGCACAGGGCGAAACAGGCGAGTTTTATATTAGCTCCCCTTCTCTTATGACACACTACCTAGACGATCCTGAGGGCACAAAAGCTGTTATGACCAAAGATGATCGAGGTAATTTGTGGCTGAAGACGGGCGATATGGGCTTTTTAGAACAAGATGGCGGTATTCACTTTTTGGAAAGGCGCAAACGGTCGCTAAAAATAGCAGCCGTCAATATTTTTCCTTCGGAAATCGAAAAAGTAGTATGTACGCTCCCCGAAGTCAAAGAGTGTTGCGTTATACGCGCCCGATACAAAGGGAAACCTTGTACAAAACTACTGTTGGTCTTAAATGAAAAAGCGCGACTGGATGCCGCGCTCGAAAAAAAGATACGAACTTATATTTGTGAAAAATTGATTAAATATGCAGTACCAAAAGAAATAATTGCCGTAGATAAACTTGCGCGCACTTCTTTCGGAAAAATTGATTTTAGGTATTACGAGAAACAAGACGGCATACGATAACGAGCCGTGATATTATGCTTCTGCTTTAGCGACTTCGTATGCTGCGAGAATTCTGGTTTTGAGGTCTTCTCTAACTTCTGTCTTAAGAGGATGAGCGATATCTCTGTACTCTCCGTCGTTTGCTTTGCGTGACGGCATCACGATAAAGCATCCGTCATTGCCTTCTATTACCTTGATGTCGTGAACCACAAAATCGTTATCGATAATAATACTTGCGACTGCTTTTAATTTCCCTTCTTCCTTTTTTAAAAGCCTTACTCTTACATCTGTGATATTCATAATGTTCTCCTAGTTCGTTTTGTAGGTGGACCTACATTCATAAGTATACACCCGACATAAACTAAATTCAATAGGCAATTTCAAAAAAAACTACATAATTTTAACTTTTAGGTACCTTAATACACTTTTTTGCATATTTATAGATATGTCAAAAATCGGTGATATCAAAAAATGTCATTTTATAGGCGTTGGCGGAATCAGTATGTCGGCACTGGCAAAGCTGATGCTTTTGCAAGGAAAAAAAGTAACCGGTTCGGATTTAGTCTATTCCAAAGAAATGGAGTCGCTTATCGAATGGGGAATGGATGTTTGGGTAGGGCATGACCCCCAAAAAATAGCGGACAGAGAGCTTATTGTCTATTCGGCGGCGGTCCCCGAAGACGATCCGGAATTGGTCTATGCCCGAGAAAACGGGATACCCGCTGTTGTCAGGCATCATTTTTTGGGAGAGCTTGCCAAGGACTTTAATAAAGTGATAGCCGTAAGCGGGACGCATGGCAAAACCACTACCACGGGAATGCTTGCCTGCATTTTTGAGTTTGCAGAGCAAACTTTTACCGCGCATTTGGGTGGCAATATTCAAGGACGGGGAAACCTAATCAGCAAAGGGTATGATTATTTCATTACCGAAGCCTGCGAATACAAAAAAAGTATGTTGTCATTAGACGCCGACATTGCTATTGTTTTGAATGTGGAATCCGACCATCCCGATACTTATGGCAACGAAGAAGAGCTTTATGAGGCGTTTGAAAAGTTTATTGCGAAAGCTGTCGTCGCAAAGGGCAAAGCCGTTATAAACAGAGATTGTCACTATTATCGAATGTTAAAAAACACATATGAAAATCTGCTCACCTACGGAATAGGAGAGACCGCCGATGTCAAAGCCGAAAATATTAACGAATACAAAAATGGTTATTATGAGTTCCTGATAACATTTAAAAGGGAACCCATAATACAAATAAAATTGTCTATTCCCGGCCACCATAATGTTTATAACGCATTGGCGGCATACAGTACCGCGATGCTGTGCGGGCTGAAGGACCAACAAATAAAAAAAGGAATCGAAAATTTTGGCGGTATTGAAAGACGCTTCGAAATCAAAGGAACAGTGAATAAAGCTTCTGTTATCATAGATTATGCGCATCATCCAACCGAAATAAAAGCGGCGATAGCAACTGCCAAGAGTCTGCGGCCGAGGCGCATCCTTACCGTATTTCAACCACATACCTATTCACGCACCAAACAGCTATATAAGGATTTTTTAAAATGTTTTGAAGGGTCCAATAAGCTTTATATTTTTAAAGAATATTCGGCACGGGAAACACAAGATATGGGGTTGACTGCAAATGAGCTTTATAAAGGATTGCGCGCCACAAGAGGACAATGCCAATATTTTAATGATATCATTACGCTGGCAAGGGCAGTTTCCGCCGAGGCTAATGAAGGTGATATTATCCTTGTTTTGGGCGCGGGCGATGTCGCGCTTTTGGGTGATCTGCTTGTGAACAAAAATTAGGCAACCATTTTCCAAATCCCAATCTTTACGCAACAATATTATATCGTTTTGAGTTATAGCAGAACACCAATCACCGCAACAAAAAAGAAAATGCTTGCCATGTTTTTCAATTAGTGATATACTCGAGTCATATTTGCGAGGTTGCAATGAAGATTTACCGT
>JAQVTZ010000152.1 GCA_028699795.1 Clostridia bacterium
GACACGATAATCGTATTATCAAAATCCGCAAGAATAGGCGCAAGTTTTTTAGAACAGCCAATCATCTCGTGCGGAAGCCTAATGTTAACAGAGGTGATCTCTGAAAATCCCGAAATCGCGCCTCCATCGGCGACGCCTTTCCCCGCAACGCCTATCCTGATTCCGCCCGAATAATGTATAAATCCTTCTTTGATTTCGTCTTGTTTGGAATATAACGAAAAACCGGTCGCTCTTGCGACAACACCGTCAATCATTTTGCGTGTAGCGCAAAATGACAGCACTTTGCGCAAAAGTCCCACTCTAACGGCAATAGGTTTGCCTAAGCGCAATCTAATTTCGTTAAGATTGTTTTCGGGGACTTCCGCCGTGACAGCATGATATAACTCCGCCCCCAGCAAATCCCTGAGCATGCTATACTAGATGTGAAAGTTGCGCTATTTATGCAATTGCTTACAATGTTTCAATCGTGCAAGCGCTTTTTGCCAACAACTTTTTGTAAGATAAGTCTGTGGCAAATGCGCCTAGCGGAGCCGTTATTAAAATAGAAAGTACGGCGGCAGTTAACACTATTTGTCCGCACGCAAGGCCCATCGCCAAAGGCACCGCGCCGATTGCCGCCTGTACCGTTGCTTTGGGTACATATGCAATCGCGCAAAACAACCTTTCTTTTACAGTAAGGGGCGTTTTGATAAGACTGAGAAAAACCCCCAATATTCGGAAAGCAAGGGCGATAAACATAAAAAAACTTCTGCGATAATAATCACAGAAGTCATCAGCTTTTTAGGGCGGTTTTGGCGAGCTTGCCACGGGAGAACTTCATTCCCGAAAAATTATTGTACTTTCTTATAACCGTTAATTAGACTCTGGACATATAAGTGCCGTTGCGGGTATCTATCCTTACTTTTTCGCCTTGGTTTACAAAAAGAGGTACTTGAATCACATAGCCTGTTTCGAGTGTCGCGGCCTTGGTACCAGGCTGAGCGGTTGCGCCTGCAAGGGCGGGTTCACATTCTGTAATAAGAAGCTCTACAAAGTTTTCGGGTTCGACTGAAAACGCGGAACCTCTAAAGAAAGCCACCTCTACTGTGGATTCTTCTTTGATAAAATTGAGCGCTTCTGCTATGAGTTCTTTGTTGAGCGGTATCAAATCATAGGTTTCGGAATCCATAAAATAATACAGTTCGCCGTCGTTATAGCTGTATGTCATTTTTTTGCGGTCTATATGCGCCAGTTCGTATTTTTCGCTGGGGTTAAAGGTTCTTTCGATAACGCCGCCTGTCATTACATTGCGTATCTTGGCACGGACAAACGCCGCTCCTTTGCCGGGCTTAACATGC
Organism: Clostridia bacterium; assembly: GCA_028699795.1. GTDB lineage: Bacteria > Bacillota > Clostridia > Christensenellales > DTU072 > Firm-09. Next base: position 1,338 of record JAQVTZ010000152.1, read on the forward strand.
TGAAAATCTACGATTACCTGTACGCTGTTATCCATTTCGAAGGTAATACCCTTCCTAAAATCTCCTGCCAAAATATATGACATACTTGCCTCCTAATAATATATGTGACTATACTATTATCAATTTTTTGGGGGAATTTGTCAAGTTATCTATTCCATTATTTTCAAAATACGCAATATCTTCTATACGCGCGCCAAACTCTTTGGGGAAATATAGTCCGGGCTCGATACTCATTACCGCGCCTTGCGGAATCGGTTTGTCCCATTTGTACGAAAGTCTGGGGTTTTCGTGGATATCGACGCCCAGCGAATGCCCCAAAGAATGCGTAAAATACTTCTCCAATCCATATTTGCGAAAAACATCTCTTGCGTACGCGTCGCCCTCTTTGCCGGTAATTCCCGCCTTTAAAGAATGAATTGCCGCAAGTTGCGCTTCCAGCACGATATTGTATATTTTTTGATAATCATGGGATGGCTTACCGAACGCAAAGGATCTGGTCATATCCGAACAATATCCTTGATACTTCGCGCCGAAGTCCACGGTTACGCAATCGCCCTTTTTAAGTTTTCTATCTGATGGATGCGCGTGCGGCTTGCCTGTGTTTTCGCCAAAAGCGACTATCGTATCAAAGGCAAGCGTACAACCCCGCGAATAAATCTGCCCGTTGATTATTTGGCACAACTCTTTTTCGGCCATTCCTTCACGAATATCAGACAGAATAATCCCAAATATTGCATCGGTTACGCTTTGCGCTTTTTTTATCTTATTAAGCTCGTACGGATTTTTTACGGCACGCAGCAAGTTGATTTCTTCGCTTACCCCGATACACTTACAAGGGATTTTACAAAGTTCGAGATAATCCTTATATAGGATAGTTTGGTCTTCATAACCAAGGTATTCGGGAGCCTGTTTAATAATAATTGATGCCGCTGCCTCTAGATAAGACTGTTTGCCGCAATCGACAACTTCAAAGTCGCGCAACTGCTCCTCCGCCTCTTCCGTGACTCGTTTGTCCGAAATATATATCTTTTTTTCGGGCAACAAAACGATTACCGCGTCATCATTGGCATATCCCGAAAAATAAAACAGATTGGACGGGTTATTGATAACAACCGCGCCAGCTTTTTTAAATAGATTATTCATAATTGTATTATAATACAAACACAGTAAAATTACAAATTGGGAACCTCTTTTTGTAATTTCACTTTATTACTTTGTTTTCGGTTTTGCGATAAGACCAATAATAAATGCAATAAAAATAATCCCTGCGATACCTGCGGAAATCGCTTGTAGACCACCACGGATTGCGCCCAAGAAACCGTCGGATAACGCTCCTTTGATTGCCCCTTTTGCCAAACCGCTGCCAAAGCCCGTTATCGGCACCGTTGCGCCCGCCTTACCGAACTCCTCTATATATTGGAATACGCCAATGGTTTCCAACAATACGCCCAATAACAAAAAAATAACCAAAATTCTTGCGGCCGTCATTTTGGTAAAGTTAATAAGAATTTGCCCAAGCAAACAAATCACTCCGCCTACCAAAAATACTTGCAAATAATCTAAAAACATACTATACCTCTTATTGGAACTCCTCTTTTCTTATGAAACTGACAGCGTGAGCTATTGCGGGTATCGTTTCGCCTTGCAGCGAGGATATTTTGGAAAGTAACGCGCCCGTTGGCACCAATAACACTTTTGTAAGCTCTCCTTTCATCATTTTTTTGTATACATAAGAATTAAATACCAAGTTAGAACAAGCCGCTCCGCTACCTCCCTGTCCTACTTTCTCTTGATCTCCCATAAACATCATTGCGCCGCAATCGTTATAATTATCCCCAAGCTCTATGCCTTTTTCTTTCATAAGGATGCGCAACAAGTCAGAACCGGCTTTGCCGAGATCGCCTGTAAGAATAAGATCATAATAATCTGGTGTTCTCCCAGTCCCTGCAAAGTGGGCAAGCATGGTCTCACGCGCGGCGGGCGCCATCGCAGCCCCCATATCGTTTACATCCGATACACCGTAGTCTACCACCCTGCCGAGCGTGGCGCAATCAATGGCTACCTTCCCGAATCGCTTATTCAGTAGTGTCGCACCTACTCCCGTCGTCGTAATTTGAGAAAGCGGTGTCATTTGATTGCCGAGTTCAAGCGGAAAGCGGTATTGTCTTTCGGCAGTCGAAAAATGACTGCTTGTAGAGCAAAGTAAGCGTTCGACCAATCCCGTTTCCAGCATGAAAGCTGCCACAATCAAACATTCGCCGAAAGTGGCGCACGCATTGTAAAAGCCCAAAAACGGAATGTCAAAATTGCGCATTGTAAAATTGCTGCCGATAATCTCGTCCAAAAGGTCTCCGCAAAGACTAGCATCGATGTCTGTATCTTTTAATTTTGTTTTGTTCAGTAAATATTTAAACAGCAAAACATGCATCTTGATTTCGGCATATTCAAAAGATTTTTGGCCCAAAAGGTCGTTTTCGACATGCTTATCGAAATATTCACCTAGAGGGCCTTCTTTTTCTTTCGGCCCCACCATTGTTGCAGTATCCATAATTAGAATATTATTTTTAAAAAAAACGGTTTGGTTTTTCATAGGAACCAACCTCTGAATATCAATACGAGCAAGCCGACGATAATCGAAGCTGTCACCCCGAACACAATAACAGGTCCCGCAATCGAAAACATGTTGTCGCACAACCCCAAAACGACACCTTCTCGTTTTCTTTCCATGGCGGGAGCTACAACGGAATTGGCAAAGCCCGTTATCGGTATAATCGAGCCTGCGCCACCGAATGCCCCAATCTTGTCGTACACACCAAACCCTGTCAATACCGCAGTAATCAGCATAATTGTTAACAGCGTTAGCGATTGCAATCCATCTATGGGCATCTCGGGCATCAAAAATTCATATAAATCATGAAAACCTTGTCCTATTGTGCAAATCAGTCCGCCTACCAAAAAAGCCCTTACCATGGTACTGAAATGCTTTGTCTTCGGCATTTGTTGACGAACCAGCTTGAGATAGTTTTCGTTAGGCTCGTTCATCCGCATTGCCTCCCGTGTTTTCTTTGACGGGATGATAGATTTCTTCTTTTGGTACAAAGGTTCGTCTCATATCCTCTCCTATAATAGTATTTTCTTCACAACTGAAAAATCTATACAGAAAGGATAAATCAAATACCAAATTA
>JAQVTZ010000153.1 GCA_028699795.1 Clostridia bacterium
AATATTTGCGGCGCAACTGTCCGCAGGCGCCGTCTATATCGTTGCCCATACTTCTTCGGAGCGTTGCCGAAATTTTGTTTTGTTCCAATACCGCAAGAAACTTTTTTACCGTATCGTCTTTTGCCCCTCGAAGACCCTTTTCTTTGACATAATTCAGCTTAATAAGGTTGACATGGCAAGGCAACCCTTTTAAGAGGTTTGCCAATTCTTTCGCGCTCTCTTCGTCCGAGTTCTTGCCCTCTACAAGAGAATATTCAAAAATATACCGCCGCCCTGTTTTGTCGAAATAATACTTTGCGGCGTCTATGACTTCCCTTACCGAATACTTACGGTTTACGGGTATCAATGCGCTTCGCTTCTCATCCGTAGGCGCGTGCAGCGATATCGTTAGCGTAACGGTAAATCCGTCGTCCGCAAGCCGTCTGATTTGGTCGGCAAGCCCCACGGTAGACAAAGAGATATTGCGCGGGCTGATACGGATTCCTTTTTCAAAAGAAACCATTTTAATAAACTTCGTTACATTATCATAATTGTCTAAAGGTTCGCCGCTGCCCATCAGCACAACATTGGTGACCGCCCTTTTTTCGGGCGTGCCGCCGTGCAAACGGTTGGCGGCAAGCACTTGTCCCAAAATTTCTCCCGCCGAAAGATTGCGCACCAGTCCGCCGATTCCGCTTGCGCAAAATGCGCATCCCATGCGACAGCCTACCTGCGTAGACACGCACAGCGTATCTCCATAGCCGTGAGGCATATAAATGCCTTCTATGACATTGCCGTCAAATAATTTGTAAAGATATTTGACCGATTTATCTTTGCCATGGAACTCTTCTATCACTTCAACTGCGCGCGCGCGATAATCCCGTGACAGCCGCTCGACAATCTCTTTGGGAAGATTGGTTACCTCACTATACTCCTTGTCGCGCATTGCCATATAGTAAATTTGGTTGGCACGGTAAGACGGAAGCCCTAAATGGGAGGCAAGTTGTTTTATTTCGTTATAATCTAAATCTTGAAGACTCAACATTCTTTTTCGCCCTCCGTTTTTTTCATGCGGGCAATATAGAATCCTTCCATCCCCTTTCCGTCGGGCAAGAATTGCAGCTCTCCCTTATTGTTGTAAGGGAGAGGAATCGTTTCTAATATAAAAGACGGATTGTTCCCAATAAACTCCGCGACCACAGCGGCATTTTCTTCTTTTAGAATGGTACATGTCGAGTACACCAGCGACCCTTGCGGTTTGACACAAAGAGCGGCTGCGGATAACAAACTTTTTTGCAGCTTCACGAGTTCGTAAATGTCTTCGGGTTTGCGGTGCAAAATAATATCCCTGCGCCGCCCCAGCGCGCCCAATCCCGAACACGGCGCATCCACAAGCACCGCATCGAAAGCGCCTATCCAATCGTCTTTGGGCTTTGTGCCGTCGTGTGTAACAGCCTCAATGTGCACGCGCATCCTTTGGGCGTAATCTTTGATGAGCTCTACACGGTGGGGATAGATGTCACAAGCGGTAACCTCGGCGCCGCGCTCGGCAAGAAACACACTTTTGCCGCCGGGGGCGGCACATAAGTCCAATACTTTTTTGCCGCGCACCTCACCCAAAGCAAGCACGGCGAGCGTAGAAGTAAAACTTTGATAAGTAATTTTCCCTTGGGCGTACAGACTCTTTATTTCGGAAGTGTTTTGAACATAATAACCCGTGAGCGTCTTTTCGCAAACTGCGCATTGCGCCGCTTCTTTTTCGGCATCTATGGCGAATCGGATATGTTCTTCTTCGCGCGGAGGCGCTTCCAAAATACGCCCAAAAGCTCTGGGATATTCCTTTTTAATAAGCTCAATCATTCTATAAGGCAAATTATAGCGGATTTCATCCGCCTTTTTGCCCTTTGCAGGCAGCGTATATTCTCCTTTTGCGGCACGATTCAGTACCGAATTCACAAACCCCGCCGCGGCGGGAAACTTGGACGCTTTGCACAGCTCTACCGTTTCGTTTACAACGGCATAGGCAGGCATATCCGTATACTTTAGGCAATACAAACCTTGCAGCAGCAAAACTCTGATTTCAGGTTTGGGTCGCTTGTCGGACAATGCCGAAATAACAGCGTCCAATTCAAAATAATGTTCGAGTACACCGTAAACCAGTCTTGTGACAAACGCGCGCTCGCTTTCTTCTTTCATATCGTTTAACGCGAGATTGGCGTACGCGCCGCCGCGGATAACAGAGGATAATACTTCGTAGGCTGTTTTCAGCTTCATTTCAGCACAGTCCCCTTCGGCATAGCGTGCCCCCGCAAAAAAGTCGCGATATCCATGGCGCGGCAGCCTTCCGCCTGTACTTCGGTGGGAAAGATTGCGCCCGACCCGCATTTTATTGTAATACCGTGTTTGTTGCTGTCCACAATTTCGCCGGCTACACCTTCAAAATCGCCCTCTACCGCCTTGGCGCGCAAAATCTTCAATCTGCCGAAAGGCGACTCCGTATAAGCGGAAGGCCACGGTGTAAATGCGCGTATACGGTTGACGATTTCGCCCGCCCGCATACTAAAATCTATTTTTCCGTCCTCTTTGTTTATTTTTTTGCAAAAGGTTGCTTCTTCATGGTTTTGTTTTGTGAATACGGCTTTGCCGTCCTCTATCAAGTCGAGCGCTTCCACAATACCCTCTGCTCCCGCTTCGGCAAGCATCTCCATAACTTCGTCGCAGTTTTCGTGCCCTTGCAGTCTTACCCGTTTTACAAGAATCACATCGCCGCTGTCCACTTCGTATTCGGTTTTCATCACGGAAACGCCTGTTTCGGTTTCACCCTCAAGAAGCGCGCATTGCACGGGAGAAGCCCCTCTGTATTTGGGTAAAATCGAGCCGTGCGCATTGATGACTCCGTGAGGACACAAACACAGAATTTCACGCGACAATATCTGTCCGTACGCCGCCGTCACCATAATATCCGCTTGAAGCACGCGCAAGACCTCAACGCCGTCGCGGCTTATTTTTTCGAACTGGTAAACCGGCAAACCGAACTCTAAAGCAGTCGCTTTTACAGGCGAAATCACTACTTTTTTGCCACGGGCGTTTGCCCTGTCGGGCTGTGTGACCACCGCGACAACCTCGTGTTTCGATGCTATTACCGCTTTCAATACGATTGCCGCAAAAGCGGGAGTGCCCAAAAATATGACTCTCATCTATACTCCTTGGTTTTGATTTTCTTCTTTCATGACCTTATCGATAAACAGAATACCGTTTAAGTGGTCGGTCTCGTGGCAAACGATGCGCGCCATCCAATCTTCCACTTTGCGCTCCTTGCGGTTGCCGTTTCTGTCTTGATAGACAACGGTTACTTCTTGCGGCCTTGCCACCTTGCCGTCTTTCCTAGGGTCTACCGAAAGGCATCCTTCCATGCCGATTACGCTTCCCGAAGAAGAGACGATTTTGGGATTGACAAGCTCCCAAGTTTCTCCTGCATATTCAATGACAGCTACCCTTTTTAGGATACCAACTTGCGGCCCCGCAAGACCGACGCCGCCGCCCTTACGCATTGTTTCCAGCATATCATCTAACAATATGCCCAGCCTTCTGTCGAACACGGTAACCTCTTTCGCCCTCTGTCTCAGCACAGGGTCGCCTTCCATAAAAATATTTCTTAACGCCATATAAACTCCTTAGCAATGCGCCGACATGTGCACTGCAATAGCATATTATTTTTATATTATTTTTTATTATAACATTTGCTGCGGATTGATTTCACAAAACACCGTAACATCTTTTGATATCGCCGCTTCCGCAGTCTTGTATATGTGCGGCATCACGGTGTCCTCACTGCCGAGCGCTTCCCAAATAACGATTTGGAAACGGTAATTGGTATTGATTCTTTTAATAGGCGCGCGCATTGCTTGTACTCTGATAATCTCTTTCATGTATCTTTGCGTCTTTAATGCGGACAATTCAGTATACAGCTTGCGCGCCGCAACCATCGCCGCCTCATCTTTTTGAGAAAGTACCAAAAGCCTTATAATTCTGGTATAAGGCGGAAACTTGGTTGTCTCTCGTACATTTGCTTCCTTGCTAAAGAATCCCTCGTAGTCGTACCGCTCGGCATAACGGAAAACATAATGGTTGGGGTTGTAACTTTGCATAATCACCCTTCCCTTCTTTTGCTCTCTGCCCGCGCGTCCCGCAACCTGAGTGATAAGCTGGAAGGTGCGCTCATTCGATCGATAATCCGAAAAATACAGCGCGAGGTCGGCATCCAATATCCCTACAAGTGTGACATTGGGGAAGTCGTGACCTTTGGCAATCATCTGTGTGCCCACAAGAATGTCCGCGCCGCCTTCGGCAAAGGTCGTTAAAATCTTGAGGTATGCGTTGCGTGTCTTGGTGGTATCGTTGTCCATGCGTAATACACGCGCTTTGGGGAAAATACGATTGAGCTCTTCTACTACCTTTTCGGTACCCACTTTGCCTTCTTTGAGATGCGAAAACCCGCAAACGGGAC
>JAQVTZ010000154.1 GCA_028699795.1 Clostridia bacterium
TGCAACAATCAGCTTGGAAACGGGTATCCCCATGCGTTTTGCATAATAGGCGGCAAGCACATTGCCAAAGTTACCCGTGGGAACAACGAAGTTGACGGGGTCGCCCTGTTTGATTTGTTCTGTTGCGACAAGATCGACATAAGCCGAAATATAATAAACAATCTGCGGCACCAACCGTCCCCAGTTGATGGAGTTGGCGGAGCTTAAAGAATAACCCATATCGCCCAAAATCTTATTGGCTTCGGGGTCTTTGAAAATAGACTTAACGGCGGTTTGGGCGTCGTCGAAGTTCCCCTCGATGCCCACCGCGTGCACATTGGCGCCTTTGGCGGTCTGCATCTGCAATTTTTGCATTTCGGAAACGCCTTCCGAAGGATAAAACACAATAATTTCGACATCTTCGACATCGGCAAAACCTTCCAGCGCCGCTTTACCCGTATCGCCGCTGGTTGCAACCAAAACGAGCGTCTTGTGAGAGCCTCCTGTCTTCTTTACGGATGCGGTTAACAAGTGTGGCAGCAATGTAAGCGCAATATCTTTAAAAGCAAGAGTCGGGCCGTGCCAAAGCTCCATCATAAAGGTGTTCTCATCTAATTTAATAACGGGAGCGGGGTCGCCGTCGAACTTAATATATGCCTTCGCGCAATAATCCCGCAATTCTTCGATGCTGAAATCCGTAAGAAATTTTGACAAGATAGAGGCGGATCTTTCGTAAAAATCCATTGCGGCAAGTTCGCCGATTTCGGAGGGGTCCAGTTTAGGAAACGACGACGGTACATAGAGTCCGCCGTCCTTTGCCATGCCCGAACTAATCGCGGCAGAAGCGTCTACTACGCCTGCTCCGCGGGTGCTAATATAGTCCATTGATTTGATTACTCCTTGGCGGGAATATATTTTTTGATAAACTCGGGGAGTTCTTCGTAACTACTTGATACTGTAAGCGTAAAAGTTACTTCGGTTTTGGCGGATATCGCCTCAAGCCTTTGGAACAGACTCTGGAGTTCTTCTATTTTTTTGCCTATCATACGCGCCGCGCCATCGATATACATATACCTGATGTCGTAGTTTGCTTCCAGCATGCCTTGGATGAACCCAACGAGCGAGTCTTCGGATGTAATGTTGCTTTCTTTGGTGTTGGTAAATCTCACTTGATATTTAATATCGTGGATGTACCTTGAAGTGTCTGCAATAAACACGATGTCGCCGAGGTGTTGGGTAATGCTAAGATTGGCTTTGTCGATAATCTGTTTTGTTTTACCCGTACCTTTAGAACCGTATATAATGTTAATCATTGCAACCTCTCTCTACTTAGTTTGTTATTTACATTGTACCATTATTTCAAAATATTTCAAGAGTAATTTTTATCCTGCTGCCAACATAATCCATATTGGGCCCCTCTATTGGCATCTCTATATAGGATTCGTTCTGGCGATGTTTATGCTTCTCTTTTCTTTTTTATTTTGTTATTCCCAGCATAAGTCTTTTATAACGCTTCGAATCGATTTCGTGAATCAGATTAAGCAACTCTTCGTCGCCGATAGAGGTTGTGCGCCCTGTTTCATATTCTTTATCAATTGCCTCTTTCATTGAAAGCACAAGAGCATCCTTTTTGTCAATTCTGTCATCTTCTTTCAGTTCGAAATAGGCGTTGATCCAATAAGCGATGCCTGCTGTGCCGCTGTGACTGTCTACTGCAACAAGGGGCGGACGCTTGAGAATCTTTTCGGTATCGAAAATATTGTAAATTTCTTGGTTTTTCAGCATCCCGTCTGCGTGAATCCCCGCGCGTGTCGTATTAAAGTTGCGCCCGACAAAGGGCGTACGGGGCGGTATGATATAATCCATTTCGTGCTCGAAGTACTCCGCAATATCGGTAATTGCCGTGAGGTCCATGCCGTCCATAGTGCCGCGCAACGAGCAATACTCTATCACCATTGCTTCCAAAGGACAGTTGCCCGTGCGTTCGCCGATACCGAGAAGAGAGCAATTGACTGCGGATGCGCCGTAGAGCCATGCCGTCGTCGCATTGGATACGACTTTATAAAAATCGTTGTGTCCGTGCCATTCTAATAGCTCGCTGGGGAAGTCCGCATAGTGATGCAACCCGTAAATGATTCCCTGCACACTTCTGGGAAGTGCTGTGCCGGGGAAACTGACGCCGTAACCCAAAGTATCGCAACAACGAATTTTAATGGGGATTCCGCTCTCTTCGCTCAACTCTTTTAAGGCGGCGGCAAAAGGTACAACAAACCCGTAATAATCGGCTCTCGTGATGTCTTCGAAGTGACATCTCGGCAAGATACCCGCATCCAACGCCTTTTTGACAATACCGAGATATTTATCCATTGCCTGACGCCTGTTAAGATTCATTTTCTTGAAGATATGATAATCCGAACAACTTACCAGTATACCGGTCTCTTTTACCCCCATTTCTTTGACCAACTTGAAATCGTTTTCGTTGGCTCTGATCCAGCTGGTAATTTCGGGAAAAGGAAGACCCAATTCTTGGCACTTTCTTACCGCTTCACGGTCTTTTTGGGAATAAATGAAGAATTCGCTTTGTCTTATAATACCTTTAGGCCCTCCAAGCCGCGCCAACAATTGATATAAATGCACGATTTGTTTGACCGAAAAGGGAGATTGCGACTGCTGTCCGTCGCGGAAAGTCGTATCTGTAATCCAAAGTTCTTTGGGACAACTCATGGGCACATTGCGGAAGTTAAACAAAATCTTCGGTACACTTTCATAGTTGAAGATTTCACGGTAAAGTTTAGGCTCCGACACATCTTGCAAACTGGGCGTATGGCTGTGTATCTCAAATAAATTGGCGTTTTCGTTAAAAAAAATCTTTTCTCTCATATTGGTTCCTCACAAAGAGTTTCGCTATTCTTCAATACTTTTTAGTTTTTCGTTTTGGTCGGCAAGCGCCAATGCTTCCACCATCGCAAACATATCGCCGTCCAAAAATTCGGGTAAATTATATATCGTCATGCCGATGCGGTGATCGCTTACCCTGCCTTGCGGATAGTTGTAGGTTCTGATACGCTCCGAGCGGTCGCCAGTACCAACTTGCGTACGGCGATTTTCGGCATACTCTTTGTCTTTTAGACTTTGATAATAATCCAGCAGTTTGGACTTTAGCACTTTACTTGCTTTTTCTCTGTTTTTTATTTGTGAACGCTCATCCTGACACTCGACGACAATCCCCGTAGGAAGATGCGTCATACGCACCGCGCTGTCGGTTTTATTGACATGCTGTCCGCCTGCGCCGCTGCTCCGATAAGTATCTACTTTAATATCTTTTTCGTTGAGTTCGAGATCGACATCTTCGGCTTCGGGAAGCACCGCTACCGTTGCCGTAGAAGTATGCACCCTTCCTTGCGACTCGGTTTCGGGCACTCTCTGCACCCTGTGCACGCCGCTTTCGTACTTCAGTTTGGAATACGCGCCTTGCCCCGATACCATAAACACTGCCACTTTGACTCCGCCGAGCTCGGTCATACTAATATCGATATCTTCTATCTTCCAACGCAACCGTTCTGCAAACCGTTTGTACATCTTCATCAGTACATAGCCGAACAAAGCGGATTCTTCACCGCCTGCGCCGGGACGGATTTCGATAATAACATTTTTGTCATCCATGGGGTCTTTGGGAAGAAGTAAGAGTTTTAGCTCTTCCTCGGTTGCGTGAAGCTTGTCCCGCAACTCATAATACTCTGTTTCGGCAAGCTCGGCCATTTCGCGATCATCGGAAGACATCATCTCTTTGCATCCCGCCATGTTTGCTTCGATATCTTTGTATTCTTCATATTTTGTGATGATTGGTTGCAGGGCGCTGTACTCCTTGGTTAACTTGCGCCACTCGTCTTGCCTTGCGACGACTTCGGGTAAACCGATTTGGGCCCCTAATTCTTCGTATCGACGCGTCATTGCATCCAGTCTGTCTTTAAAAAGCATATGTAATCCTCTGCCAACAAAAATGTGTATTGATAAACGGTATTCGCTCCGCTTTCTATCTCAACTCTTCCCTCTTATCTCTCACTATCCTTATTTGTAATTTTTTATTTCCGACCAATCGTTAAACGGCGTCCACCTAAACCCTAATTTGCCCCGTGCGTCGGGCATAGCCCTCCCCGAGCTCACTAAAAATATCACACTGTGATATTTTTCGAGCGTTCGCTCCCGTTTAAGTCGGACTCAATTGGTGTCGCTTCGCTTTAGATTATAATTTTTCCTTATTTGTAATTTGTACATTGTAATTTGTAATTTGACTTCATCCTTATTTGTAATTTGTACATTGTAATTTGTAATTTGACTTCATCCTTATTTGTAATTTGCACATTGTAATTTGGTATTTGATTTCGTTTGTACATTGTAATTTGTAATTTCTTCACTACTCTTATTTTATTATCAATACCCTGTCTACGGGTGGATTGTTATAATCTTTTACAAAAGTTACCTCTTT
>JAQVTZ010000155.1 GCA_028699795.1 Clostridia bacterium
CCCCTGTAATGGACTAAATTATGGATGCGCATCTGCGCATAAACGGTAGAGGCTATTTTGAATTTCCGTGATTGCCGGGATTGGTTTCCTCTCCACTATTCCCGTGATCACCCGAATTGCCGTTGTTGGCATCTCCTTCGTTTTCACCACTGTTTCCGTGTGGATTTCCGTTTCCGTTGTTACCATTGTTGTCTTGGTTTCCGTTATCGCCTTGACTACCTTGATGGTCTTTGTCATCCCGGTTCCCGATATTCCCATTGTCTCCGTTATTGTCTTGGTTGCCATTGCTTCCGTTATTCCCTTGGTTTCCGTTGTTATCGGAATTCCCTTGATTATCGTTATTCTCTTGATTTCCGTTGTTGTCGGAATTCCCTTGATTATCGTTATTCTCTTGATTTCCGTTGTTGTCGGAATTCCCTTGATTGCCGTTGTTTCCTTGGTTGGCAGGAGTCTCGTTATCTTCTTGATTGCCGTTATTTCCTTGATTATCGTTATTCCCTTGGTTTCCGTTATGGCTGTTGTTGTCTTTTAACGATCGAAGAAGTGCGGTTAATTCGCCCATGCTTTTGTCTTTTAATGTTTCTACGGTTTTGCTACTGTCTAGCGCAAGGATTTCGTTAATGAGTTTCAGCTTTCCCAAGGAAATTTGTAGCTCTTCGGCTTCTTGTTTATCCTCGCTCGAAACTTCCTGTTTGATGACTTCCGCATGAGAATTGCTTCTGGTGACTGCCTCTTTTGCGGCGTTTTCGAATTTTTGCAACACTTTGTCGTTTACTTTGCCGTTTTTGCCGTAAGCGCTTATATAGACCGTTGCGTCCTCGTTGTCGAGATAACCTTGTTCGGCGGCTTCTTCTACAAAGTAGCTTATTGCGTTATCCGCAGGTTTGCCTTTGATGCTATACCCTTGCAATAAGGTTTCCGCTTCGGCATTATGGCTGATTGCTTCCTTTACTCTTCCGTAACGGTTGATAACCAGTTCTAAAGAAGGGTTTATATCGATATAGACTCTTTCTGCTTCGCCCGACATATAGGTAAAGAAGAATACACCGCTTACAACAACAATAAGAATCATTGCAAATGCAAGAGCAAACCGAGGGGCGGATTTTTTGCGCAGAACCGAAGCTCTTTCGTTTATAGGTATCCGACTGACATTCGCATTCATTACTTTGCCCAACACATTGGGAGCGAATGCTTCTGTCGAATGACGGATTATGTTTTCGACATCTCTCTTTTTCATAACAGCTCCCTGTTTTGCATTTCTTTTTTTAATTTTCCCAAAGCGTTGGAGTATTGCCATCTTACGGTAGCGTAGGGCTTATCTAACGCTTTTGCAACTTCTTTGAGCGGGATACCGCCCACAGCGTGCATAATCACAATGGCGCTTTCGTCTTTTCGTAAGGTCTTTGTCATAATCCTTATTATGCCGCTTTCGTCCCGCGCCCGAAGTGTGTAATCCGAAGCAATCAGGCTTTCGGCATCCTCGGGAAGCGCGACTTCTCTTTTGCGCCGTTTAAGTTCGTTGCGGCAAAGGTTTTTTGCAATTGTATAGATCCACGCCTGCGGATTGCTGCCTTTCTTATAGTGCAGGATGTACCGCATGACATTGAGATAGGTCTCTTCCATCATATCTTCAGCGCTATGATAGTTGCGCAAATAGGAGTAGCATAAAGCAAACACACCTTTTTGCGTAGCGACATATATCGTTGTGAGGGCGGAGCGGTCTCCTTGACGAAGTTGCTCCATTGCGGCTTCCAGCATCTAATCCTCTTTGTAACTACCTTTTTTGAATATATTGTAACAGAATGGTAGTAAGATTACAAACTATTTTTAGATGCCCGAAAGCGTTGTCCTTTATTTACCTGTTGCTTTTACCGCGGCTGTTACCCGCATTTTCTTGAGAGCTTCCATTGAGATTGTTGCCTGCATTGCTTTGCGTGCCTCTGTTGCCTAGATTGTTGCCTGCATGGCCTTGCGCGTCCTCATTGCCGGTATTGTTGCCCGCATTGCCTTGCTTTTCGGCATTGCTTTGTCTTACGCGGTTTTGTTGATGCTCTTCTATGCGCTGATGCTTTTGTTCTTGTCTCTGTTCGCGAAGCGCTTCTTCATTTTGTTGATGTTCTTCTTTTATTGCGTCCCATTCCTCTTCATAAGCGTCTTCCAGCACATCCAATTCGTTTTCTAAGCTTTCTAATTGCGCTTCTAGCAGTTCTTTCTCGCTCTCGTCACCTTCATAATTGTCTAACTGCTCTTCCAACGCTTCGATCTCTCCTCGGAGCTCGTACATTCTGGCATATTTTTCATTCAGCGCGGATCTTTGCTCGTTTAACTCGTCACGGAGTGTACAATCTCTCCCGAGTTGCGCTTCTTCTTTAAGGATAGAAACCAGATCTTTCATTTCCATGTCACCAAGTTCGTTGATGTCTAAATCGGGATTGAGTTCCAGCGCACGGAGAATCATTTTCATTTTTCCCATAGATACATCCAAGGCTGCGGCTTGCTCGGCATATTGCTCTAATGTGGCTTCAGAAACCACACCGTTGATGCCGTTGTTTTGGAAGAAGTTGCGCACGCGCTCCATCAATCTATTCTTTAGTCCGCTTTCGTCTTCGTCTTGTTCTTCTTCGGCATCTTCGTCCTCGACAACGCCGATTACAACTTCGTTGTCTTCGCTTTCTTCGTCAATGTAACCTGCTTCGGTTGCCATATCGACGATTTGCTCTACCGCATCCTCTACATCCAATCCGATGAGATCGGTATCCGAAAGTAAAATTTCGGCATCCTCATTCGCGGCATATACGGCTTCCACTGTATTGTCTTCGGATGCAACAAGGTCTATTTCGGGGTTAATTTTAATGTTAATGTAGCTCTTGGCTGCTTCTGCGGTGTCACTATCGGGAGTACCGCACGCCGCAAAAGTCAGCGTGACAGCCGCAATAAGTAATAATACTGCAACAATCGTGAATTTCTTTTTCATAAAAATCGCCTCCTGTTTGCGTTTTCGCTTATATAACAAACGAGTGAGGCAAAATGTTGGACAAATATAAAAAAATTTAAAATTTGTTTTGCCCCTATTCTGTTTTACATGGAGGTGTTATTTTGATATGATAGAAAACACTATATGGAGTACATTCAATGAGACAAAAGATAAAAAGCACGGTTATTCTAACTATATTGATTCTTGTGTTGGTTTTCCCTCTCTCTGCTTGCGAAGACGAAGAGATACCATCCGATAACCCGCTTATTACTATTACCTTGGAGTCGGGAGAACTGATAAAGTTAGAACTCTATCCCGATATCGCTCCTGTCACGGTAGAAAACTTCTTAAAATATGTAAATGACGGTTTTTATGATAATACTATTTTTCACCGTATTATTGCAGGCTTTATGATACAAGGCGGAGGCTATACAATTATCAGTGATTCTTTGCGGCAAAAGACGCCGACTTATGAGCCGATAACAGGGGAGTTTTCCGAAAACGGCTATACCCAAAACACTTTAAAGCATGCCGCAGGCGTAATCTCAATGGCGCGCACCTCCGTTGCAAACTCGGGGACCTCACAGTTTTTTATTTGTACCGATATGAAGGAGAGGCAAGCCGAAGCTTTAGACGGAATGTATGCGGCATTCGGCAGAGTGACGGACTCGGCAAGCCTGAATGTTGTCAGGCGTCTTGCGAATGTCGATACTTCTACCTATTATAATGAGGGGATACAACCATTTGAGGACTTCCCTGTCGAGCCTGTCAAAATTGTTTCTGCAATACAGACGAATAGGAGTGCCGAATAGCTTTTCGGAGTAAGAATAGCGTTGCGATTTTTTAAGTCAAGATGATATTTTTTCTTTCTTTGTTTTGCTTTCCGTGTTATAATTTTTGCATGAGTAACATAAAAATCAGCGGTATCGAAAAATTTTCTATGGTGGATTACGGCGAAAAGATTGCCTGCACCATTTTTACAGAGGGGTGCAATTTTCGCTGTCCATTTTGTCACAATGCGACTCTCGTTCTGCCTCAAAACAAACAACCCGTTATTCCCGAAGAAGAAATTATTGATTATCTTACCAAAAGAAAGGGCTTGGTAGACGGCGTATGTGTCACGGGCGGCGAACCCACCTTACAAAAAGGATTGGAAGAGTTTCTTGCAAAAATAAAGGCTTTAGACTATCCAGTCAAACTGGATACCAATGGCACCCGACCCGATGTCATACAAAGGCTCTACGAAAAAGGGCTGATCGATTATGTCGCGATGGATATCAAAAACAGCCTAAAAAAGTACGCTTTTACGGCAGGAATGGAGTCGCTTGAAACAGATAAAATCAAGCAAAGTACGGCATACCTGATGTCTTCGGGCATCGATTACGAGTTCCGTACCACACTTGTAGACGGATTTCATGACGAATCCGACATCCAAGAGATTGGCTTTTGGC
>JAQVTZ010000156.1 GCA_028699795.1 Clostridia bacterium
ATTTACGAATACGGGCGAATACACGGTGACTGCCGAGATTTCCAAAGAAAACTATCATTCTGTTTCGGTATCCGCGACAATAAAAATCGTTAAAGCAATGCCCAATGTTGCCGTGAAACCATTTGAGGGGAACCTCGTGTTCGGAGACCCCCTGCCAACCATCGAATGCAATAATCCCGACGGTGAGGTTTCATTGGATGCCAATCAAGAGTTAATCCCAGGAGCATACGATTATAGCTGGACATTTGTACCATCCGATGCCGTAAATTATGAACAGGTAAAAGGCACTCTTCAACTAACCGTAAACAAAGCATCCACCTCAATTCAATTCGAGGGCGAAGTCCGGCAATCGGTCAGCAATCCACAAAAGTTTAACGCCGAAGTACAGGCGAAAACAGGTATTCCACAAGGCGACATCACCTATTCGTACTTTGATTCTCGTGGGAACGAATATTCCGCGCTGCCAACCAAAGGCGGAAAATACACGATTGTAGTGAGCTATAGCGGCAACGAATACTATGCGGCAAGTACTTATTCCACCGTCATAACGGTAGACGAGCCTACGAGCTATAAATGGGTGTTTGTCCTGCTTGGCGCACTCGCAACCCTCGGCATATTGGGCGGCATCATAGGGGCGGCACGAAAGAGAAGGTAGTCATGAATTATCTGTTTTGATGCAACAGAAAGGAGCTGTTTCGAACACGAAACAGCTCCTTTTACCAAATATCGTTGCTTGAGCCTTAAAAACCCGCCCTAAAGCAGGTGGGCGAACTGTCTGTACTTTCTGCTTTCCACTTTCGATAAAAATATCAGAGGCATAGCATCCGCACACGAACTTCGTAAGCCCTTTTTAAATTTAGCGGTTTAAAAAACAACTCAAGCTGACGGATACCCAGTAATTAGAGTATAACACAAACCGGAATAATCTACAATACCAATAAGAAAATCGAAATACTAATTTTTGTCAATAGTTTCCTTGGACTCTTTGTCTGTAACGGAAACGGCATTCTGTGTAGATTTGCGCTTAACAAACATGGTAATCAATAAAGTTGCTACCGAGATAATGATAAAAACAGCAAGTACAAGAATAATTAAATAACTGTAATCTCCGAGAACATAAGTCAAAAGCAAAACAATTGCCGCCGCGGTAAAGTTTCCTAATACAATTGCAGAAAGACTGTAACGATAATCCAGATCTAAAAATGCGGCAACAATAGACCCTGTCCAGACCCCTGTAAGCGGCAAAGGAAGCGCAACAAAAAGATACAACCCCAGCGTTTTAAAAAAAACCGTTTTTTTGCCTTCAATTTTGGATTTGTTGCTTGCGCTTTTTTCTATTTTGCCCGCCTTCCCAACAAAATTTTCTTCAAGGGCATGAGCAATACGAGCAAACCATTTCGTTTTTTTAAGAGAGTTTAACAACGGGCGGAACAGAAAAAACAAAATGGGGGCAACAACAAGCGCGCTAAGTGCGGTAAATACATAGGCGATACCTTTAGACATGCCGAGACTTACGGCAATCGGTATCGCACCGCGTACTTCTATCGTCGGCAACATCGAAACAAAAAAGACCAAAAGATAATCGTTGCCGAAAGCCTCTCTCAAGTTGACTACCATTTGTTCAATAATTGCATCCACTGCGCTACCTACTTTGTCATAATATAATCTATAATTTCGCTTGCGACATCGACACCCCCCGCTTCAAGCCCTCTGAAGTAAGCGTTGGAATTAACTTCTATCACCAAAGGCTTTTCGGTATCGAAAAAGTCGACCGCGCAAAAATCCAAACCGATTCTTTTTGCCGCAGCGATAGCGGCGTTGCGATGCGCCGTTGAAGGATGTGCGAACTTTATTTGGCCCCCTTCCTCTAGATTGGATTTAAAAGAGGAAGTATTATGATAGCGCGCCGCGCCAATCACTTTATCCCCTACTATAAACACTCGTAAACTTTTCCCTGCCGACTCTGCGACATTTGTTTGGTAGAGGTGGGGTTGCGAACCAATCTTTTGCGTAATTTGGGCTAGTTCTTGCCTATTATTTGCTATATAAACTTGCTTTCCGAGACTGCCGTACGCTTCTTTGACAACAACAGGATACCCTATTTTTTGTTCTACCGTGTCAAGTTCTGCGTCCGAGGGATAACCGAAGTATCTTTTGGGAGCAATCAGTGTTTTGGGAAAGGCGAGCATATCGCATAAAGCAAGCTGTGTCTTAATTTTGTTGTCCGCAAGCTCTATTGCGCTAGCGCAATTATAGACGCGTATCCCTTGTCTTTCAAGCTCCGTCGCAAAACAGATATCCTTATCTAAGTATATGCACTTGTCGGGAAGACATGAAGTACCATTAGGTGACCAAGGAATACTATTGGTGATCTCAACAAGGTCGATATTTCTTTCTTTACACGCATTGTGAAAGCTTAAGACCTGCCGTTTGGTGACATCCGTAGAATAACTGTAATTGGTTGCAATCGCTAATTTACTCATTGTTTAAAGCAACCTCAAACCGCAATTGTTCAAGAAAATCTGTACCAACCCGCTATTGTTTTGCATAAAGGATTGGTCTAAATTCACTTGCGCTCTGTTGATTGTAGAGATTGTGTATCTTTCGTAAAAACTGTCGGTAATTTGGCGGTCTGTGGAATAAGTATACATGGAACTAGGAAGAATCACCGACACCGTAATAGTAGACTCGTAATACTTTGGGTCCAACACGAAGCGATAAAAACCGTCGCGCCCTGTGCGTATCTTAAAAAAGCCCGACCCGCTCGGATATTCCGTGTTTTCAAGTTCGATAATGATTTCTACATTTGACATACGGGTATCGGCGCCCCAATTCATGAATTTGGAATTGTTTTTGCTGAAAAACACATAGCCGCAAACCAAACTTTCGGAAAGGTCGGAACATTGTTTCGCTTCGGCTTGAAATTTTGACATCGTAAAAGACTTGATAATATCGTATTCGTCTGTTTCGCGATTATAGCTTTTCTCTTCCATACGGTATTCGACGCCTCTTACGGCTCGAATATAAGGTGTTGGCGTCCACGCCGATACCGCATAAAGCCTACCACTGACATAATGGACAATATCGTCCGCCATCGGGTTAGTATCATTGGGGCCGCCGTAATTGGAGCTAGCAAGACTGCTGTTATCCGAGCCGTTAATACTGTATAAATACCAATCTAGCGCGGCGCGATCCCTTGCTCTGTACTCCTCTGAAAAGAGAGTTTCGTATGTCTGCGATAAATGAAGAGTTGCGCATTGGTTTTTGATTTCATTATAAACCGCGCTGTCTCCCGTGTCACCTAATTCAGTTCCGCTTTCCGTTTCAACCAGCCCTGTATAAGGCGTATCGTATCCGAGATAAAATTCGGGGTCACTCTCGACCAATTCGAATACAACACCCTGCTCTGCAAGCGAAACAATGCGCGCGGAGTTGTACGAAAGCGGAGAGGTGTGCGTTTCTTCTCTAAAATCTATGGGCGTATCAATATTTGTGTTCGAAAAATATGGATTGGTCATCGATACCCTGTTGGGTACGGCATAGGGCGGTATCAGCCCCTCGTCAAAAGCCGCATACAGATAATCCGTCGCGCTTATCGCAAGATTTGCGCCTACCGAATTGCCGATAAAACGAACTTCCCTGCTACTGTAAGGCGTAGTCGTATCGACAACCGGCGTCTCTTCGAATACTTTTAACCAAAGATAGACAAAAATTTCGGTAAGTGAAAACTCGCAATCAGATGGATAGACTACTTGTTCCGCTTCATTGGTATAAAAAACGCTTTTAGAATGATAAATCTTTTTGATGATATCTATCGGGTTGCCTACTGCATAATTTTCGTAATGAAACACGCCGACATTAAACCCCATATTCCACCAGTAATGGGCAAGATTGAGGTTCATGGCTTTGGATGCTTCTGCAATCGTACTTTGCTCTTTATTATCCTCATTATAATAATACTCGGAAGAATCTAAAGTATAACTACTCTTATACCCTGTGGGTACAATACCTTCGAAAAGTACGACGACAGGCTTTTGGGGGGTAAAAGCCGTTGGGGCTCCGCTTTGGTTGAGCCACTCGATCGTTAACCCATAATCGTCGAGGTCCTGCGGTATCGCATAGTCTTGCAACTTGATAAGCGATTCCTTCTCACCATTTTTATCTTTGCAGGCGGTAGCCGCAAGAAACAAACTCCCCATGAGTACCGCTATCAGTATGATGCAAAAAGACTTTCTCATTCAGCTTCCTTTACAAGCCCAATATTGATTATTTTTAGGTTTTTATAGTGTTTTAATGTAATATTATCCGAACGGTTGTCGGAAGGATTGATATCGTTGTTCATCATTTCGTAAGCGGAGCCTCTGCCACAGACTTCGTACCCTTTGGGCGGCAAAGTTCTAATATAGAATAAATCGAATCCGTT
>JAQVTZ010000157.1 GCA_028699795.1 Clostridia bacterium
CTACTCCTAACGCAAACTATACGGTAAGTTTTGAGACAGACGGCGGTAAGGATAAATTCGTTATCAGTCCTTACGCATTAGAGGTAACCGCGCATAGTTTTGGCAAAACTTACGGTGATGATGATCCTGCCTTTGTAGAAGACTTCGAGGGCGCCTATGCTGAAACCGTAAATGTCACTTATACAAGAGAAACGGGTAACGATGCAGGAACCTATAGCTTTATTGGTGTAGCGCTTACTTTACCAAATTCGAACTACACAGTAAGTTTTGCGGTAGACGGTGGTTACCAAAAGTTTATTATTGCCCCCAAAGAGATTATTTTGATATGGGGCGCACTCAACTTAGTCTATAACGGTCAACAGCAACTTCCTTCTCTTACGGTTGACTCGTCTTCTTTGGTTGACGGCGACACCTGTTTTGTCGAGGTTAGCGGAGCAGCTACAGATGCGGGAGAAGAGTATATTGCTCAAATTGTTTCAGTTTCTAACGACAACTATGTGCTTCCGTCTCAACCTTTTGTTACATACAGTATTGTGCCGTATACAGTTGAAGTGTCAATACCGCAGTTTTCTAAAGTATACGGAGAGCAAGATTCACTTGTGCAGACCATTGCCACCGGCATCGATGAAGAGCATATAACGATTCGTTATATTAGAGCAAATGGCGAAGATGCGGGTCCATACGATATAAACGGGGTAGAAATGTTTGTTGAGGATTCAAACTATATAGTAGAAACCTCGGATGTCGGTACAGGTAAATTTGTGATAGAGCCCAAAGAAGTGACTCTTTTATGGGGCGAAAATGAATTTATATACAATGGGTTGTCTCAAGTGCCGACACTTAGCGTTGATACGCAAAGCTTGATAGGGAACGATACTTGTGAAGTTGCCGTAAATGGCGCGCAAACTGTTGCTTCTGCAACAGAATATACGGCAGAAGCGGTACTCCTTAATTCCAACTATAAATTGCCCGAAACCCATACGACAAACTTTCTTATTATACCATTTGCTTTAAAGGTAGTGTCTAATGGTTTTTCGAAAGCTTACGGCGAAGCAGAGCCCGATTTTGTCGAGACCTTCGACGGCGTAAATGGAGAACAGATAGGAGTGCTTTATACCAGAGATATGGCTGCAGCAGATCCCGAATCCGTTGGCATATATGACTTAATTTCTGTGGAAACTTATCCTTACAATAGCAATTATGTTGTCAGTTTTGATACAGACGGAGGAAAATCCAAATACGAAATCAAAACTTATTCCTTATATGTTACCCCTAATTTTTTCTATAAAGTTTATGGCGAAGCAGATCCTGTCTTTGAACAGATTGTCATTGGACAATTAGGGGAACAGGTACTTGTTTATTTCACGAGAGATATTCAAAGCGAAGATGTGCAAAATGTTGGCAGTTATAGCTTTATCAGTTTGTATTCAGAAGACGAACATTATTTTGTCCAATTTGCCGATGGCGCAAATGTAGACAAATTCACGATAACGCCTTACATTCTCGAGGTTGAAGCAAAACTGTTCCGTAAGGTATATGGCGAAGCCGAACCCGCCTTTGTAGAAGACTTCGAGGGCGCCTATGCTGAAACCGTAAATGTCACTTATACAAGAGAAACGGGTAACGATGCAGGCACCTATAGCTTTATTGGTGTAGCGCTTACTTTACCAAATTCGAACTACACAGTAAGTTTTGCGGTAGATGGCGGCAAGGATAAATTCGTTATCAATTCTTACGCATTAGAAATAACCGCGCGTAGTTTTAGTAAAACTTACGGTGAAGCCGACCCCGCGTTTATGGAAGACTTTCAAGGTGCCTACGCCGAAACTGTGGGGGTCACCTATACAAGAGAAGCAGGTAACAATGCGGGCACCTATAGCTTTGTCGCAGTAGCGCTTACTTTGCCAAACAGAAACTACACGGTAAGTTTTGCGGCAGACGGTGGCAAGGACAAGTTTGTCATCAGTCCGTATGCGTTGGAAGTAAGCGCGGGTAATTTTAATAAAACTTACGGTGAAGCCGATTTCGCATTTGTAGAAGACTTCGAGGGCGCCTACGCCGAAACCGTAAATGTCACCTATACAAGAGAAACGGGCAACGATGCGGACACCTATAGCTTTATAGCAGTAGCGCTTACTTTGTCAAACATAAACTACACGGTAAGTTTTGCGACAGACGGTGGCAAAGATAAATTCATTATCAATCCTTACGCATTAGAAATAACCGCGCGTAGTTTTAGTAAAACTTACGGTGATGATGATCCCGCGTTTATGGAAGACTTTCAAGGTGCCTATGCCGAAACTGTGGGTGTCACCTATACAAGAGAAACGGGTAATGATGCAGGCACCTATAGCTTTGTCGCAGTAGCGCTTACATCACCTAACGCAAACTATACGGTAAGTTTTGCGGTAGACGGTGGCAAAGATAAATTCGTTATCAGTCCATATGCATTAGAAGTCAATGCAAGCAGTTTTAATAAAACTTACGGCGAAGCCGATCCCGCCTTTGTAGAAGACTTCGAGGGCGCCTACGCCGAAACCGTAAATGTCACTTATACAAGAGAAACAGGTAACGATGCTGGTACTTATAGCTTTATAGCAGTAGCGCTTACTTTGCCAAATATAAACTACACGGTAAGTTTTGCACTAGATGGAGGTAAAGATAAGTTTGTTATAGAACCATATAACTTGTATATCAGCTCGTCCTTTTATGTAAAAACCTTCGGAGAAGCCGATCCATCGTTTGCCGAAACATTCGACGGCGTAAACGGTGAAACAGTGAATATCATTTTCGGCAGAGACAAAACTGACATGGGATGTGAAAATGCGGGCGTATACGATATCATAGAGGCGACTTCGTCCAACAATAATTATCACATTCTTTGGTCTATTGACGATGGAAAAGCAAAATTCGAAATATTACCTTATTATGTTAAAGTTCAAATTGAAAATGCGACCTCTTATTTTGGGCATCCGTTAGTGGAGCTCATCTGGCGGATGGCAGACGATTCGGCTGAGGTAATCGGTGGCGATAATCTGAATATTGTTCTTACGAAAGCGGGAGGAAACGAACCGGGAGAGTATCTCATTTCGGGTGTTGCGGGCAACGGTAATTATGATGTCGAATTTATAAATGGCATCTATTCCATTGTTATCTTACCCGTAGAGTATACGGTGTCTTTCTATAAACAAGATCCTGACAGCGATGATTATACAGAAATATCAAGTCTACGCTCAAACTATACAGGTATTGATACCGTCACAATCTCGTATACACCTAACTACGAATTGTACAACGGTTTTGAGGTAAATTCTACAAAATCGATATTAAAATTGAAGCTTAACGCGGAGGCAGAGACTAACGAAATGAAGGTGTATTATTCGCGAAAAGAGTTTGTGTTGCACATCGATACGGGAGGCGGAAGCGTACTAATCGATGGCGATAGTTTTCTATACGGGAATAAGGTTAACTTAAGTAAGCCCGTGAAAGAAGGATATGATTTTGCAGGGTGGTATGTGAACGGACAGCTGTTAAAAAGCAATACTTTTAATTTTAATTCCGATGTAACACTTGAAGCGCATTGGGAATTAAAGAATGTATATATTGTTTTTGATGCCAACGGCGGTATGCAAGTAGAGCGTATTAAAATGAAATACGGCGACGAATTGCCAATAGTTTTGAGCGCGAGCGCTAAAAAAGACGCGGTGTTTGAAGGTTGGTATAGCGATAAAGCTTGTACAATCCCCGCGAATCTGCAAGGAAATGCAGGTGAAAACATTGTACTTTATGCAAAATGGCAAGAAAAGAAATCCGATGCGCTTATGTATCTCGGTATCGGCTTAGGTGTGGTAGTGTTATGCGTGGCAGCTATATTCTTGTTCAAGAAAAGAACATAGTTTTCCTTCGCATAATAAAACCTCCTGTATGCGGTTCTTATTTTACCGCATTCAGGAGGTTATATTTTGTAATATTTTACACTACACGAACGATAAATGATTACAAAAAATCACCCTTATTATTGTAAGAGCGATTTTATGGATTTGTTAAGATTGCCAACGCAAGGGATAACTTATTTCGTTTAGCTTTTTTGCAAGTCTTCGTCTGACATACAAAGTAATAGGATTCCGCCAATTAGGTTGCAGAATAGCAGTGTAGCAACCCCGATGCCAGTAAGCTCGGATTTGGTTGTTGCTGCATTGAGCTTTTTTAATGCGATCGCGCCTACTATGATTGGAACAATCAAAATACCTTGAACGATCATGCCGATGACGATAAATACTTTTGCTGCTGTTTTCAATATAAATTCCTCCTAAATTTTAAATAAATTATAAGGCTTATCATAGGGATTGTCAATACTTAAGGAAGCAATAAATTAT
>JAQVTZ010000016.1 GCA_028699795.1 Clostridia bacterium
ACAAAGGTCGCTCTACCTCGGATACCTTAATTTCGCCGTGAAGTGTTGCCACAGCTACATTTAATTCGACAAAATCGGACAAGCCCTTTTCAACTAACGCCCTTTTGCCGAAACTTGCGGCAACCGTAAGACCTTCTTCCAGCATGGTTCGCGTTTTGGCAAAAGTCAGACCGATACTGCTGCCTTGCTCGCACGGCTTAATCATGACGGGATAGCCGAATTCGTCTTCGATTTCTTTTACGATTGCATTGCAATGCGGCAACTTTACTTCGCGCCCCTCTACCGTATTTACGCCCATTGCGTTTAAAGCTAGTTTGGTAAGATGCTTCTCCATACACAACGCCGAAGCGCGTACATCGCAAGAGGTGTAGGGTATGCCGTTTAACTCTAAGAGCCCCTGCAAACTTCCGTTTTCGCCGTCGCCCCCGTGGGTGGCAAGCACGGCGCAATCCACTTCGCAAAACTCGGCGAAGCGGCGGTTATGATTCTTTTTGTACAGCTTTCCGTTGGCAAGACAAACGCTTGCCAATCCTTTGGAATCAAAGTCTATGTAAAACTTAATATCAAACAACCTGCTGCCCATATACCATCCGCCGTCCCGTATATACACGGGGATAACCTGATACCCTTTGATGGGCATTGCGTGCAACGCCTCTACGGCAGTAATGACGGAAATATCGTGTTCGGTCGAGTTGCCGCCGAAAAGTACCAATGCATTCCGTTTCATATCGTCCTCCTTTAAGGGATGTCGTTTTGTATCAACAATACATCGTTGTTGCGTAGTATCGTTTTGAGTCCGTCGGATGCGTCTTGAAAGGTTTTGAACACATGCACATTGCCCGAGGGAAAACCGCTGTTATAAAGTCCTAATTTAATATACGCGGCGTTTTCGCCCGTGAGAATGACGACATCCGCTACTTCCGCGGTCATAGAACCCACCAATTGGTTTATTTCGGCTTGCTTATTTCCAAGTTCTACAATCCCCTGCGTAAATACGACCTTCCTTCTGTCTTGATACAGCGAAAGCACTTCCAACGCAAACCGTACGCCCTCCAAATTGCCGTTGTAACTATCGTCTATTACAGTAACGCCGCCTTTGGTGTCCAACAACTCCAACCTGTGCGGTACAGGCTTCAGGCTTTTTACTACTTCGACCAAGTCGGGCAACTCGATGCCGAGTTCCGCCGCAAGCGTTAGACACAATAATATATTGATGATATTGTGTCTTCCCAAAAGCCTTGTCGTAAGAGTTACATCCGCTCCCAAACCTTTAAGCGTAAAACTGCTGCCGTTGTTGTTCAGTTGGATATTGTCGGCATACACGCCCTTTTCTGAACGGTGTGTAAACACCGCCTTACATTTGACAAGACAGTTTTCGAACATCTTCAACGAATACTTGTTGTCCCCGTTAAAAACGGCAAAACCGTCCGAGGGCAGACTGTCCATTAACTCTTTTTTGGTTTCATATATTCTGTTTTCTGTTTTGAATGTCGCCAAATGCTGCGGCGCAACACCCGTAATCATCGCATACTTCGGCTTGACGATTGCCGCAAGCTCTTGAATGTCGCCTTTTTTGCGGGCGCCCATTTCTGCGATAAACACCTCCTCGTCGCCTTCTATCTTTTGCGCCGTGCGCGCGATACCGAGCGGCGTATTGTAGTTTTTTTCGGTTTTGATGACCTTATACTTCACCGCTAGCATCTCCGCAAGGATATTTTTGCAGCTCGTTTTGCCATAACTGCCCGTAATCCCGATTTTGATTGCCTGCAACGCGTCCAATTTTTCTTTGGCTGTCTTTACATACCGCTTATTATTAAGACTTTCTAACGGAGTTATCGCGCAATTGATGCCTACCGTAATCATTCTTGTTAAAACAAGTACGCTGAAGCCTGCCGCAGTACTACCCCATATAGAGCGAATGAAAATCGCAAAAACCATTTGAAGACATACCAATACGGCACACACCGCAATTGCAAGACGGACGGCCCGATGCGTAAACTTGAGCGGCGTACGGAGCCTAACAATATCTATCACGCCGTATACAATCACAATAATTAACGCGCTCAATGTTGCGGCAAAACTTGTTGTAATCTTTGCCAAAGTCAGAGACAGCGCAAAAAATACGGATAAAACAAGGTATTCTAATATAATTCTAACGGTTTGCGGCTTCAACACCGCAAATGACAACCTGTAGCCGTTCATTTGCAAAGCGCGAAGCGCCCTGTACGACCAGACAACAGATGCGAGTACGAACATAATCCCCGTTAGCGTATTACCCATTTGCGCCCCCGATAAATGCTTTGATATGCGCCAAACATTCGGCATATTGATCCAAATACGAAAAGTGACCTGCGCCTTTTAGCACAATCAGTCTGCCGCGCACAAGTCGCCGTGCCATCTTTCGCCCCATATACAAGGGTGTATCGGCATCATTTGCGCCCCATAATAATAAAGCGGGCAAAGTGATATAGCTTAACTCTTTGTCAAGATGCGTATTGACAATATTGACGAATGTTTGCTTTTGGTATCCTTTCGCCTCACGATAATCCGCGGACCCCGATAATCGGGTGGACAACCCTACGTTTTTTCGAAACTTGTAAAGTAAAACCTTGTAACAATAACGCAAGCCTCTTCTCGGACGCATGCCCGACGCGTCAATCAAAACAATACGGTCGATGAGCATACCGTATTTGCGCGCTGTCCACAGCGCGACCTTTCCGCCAAAAGAGTGCCCCACCAGCACAACGCTTGTCATTTTGTAAAATCGAATTAGCGCGACAACGGCTTCCGCAAAATCGTCTAAAATTAAGGCTTTATCGGGATGCGGCGTATCTCCGAACCCGTATAAATCCACTTGCGTTACGCGGTATTCCCGCGAAAAGGGTAGTGCCAAAGCGGCAAGGCTGTCTTTGTTGCCGCCCCACCCGTGCAAAAAAATAATGTCCTGCCCGCGGCCGGACTGTCTATGCGAAATAATCGCTATCGGCTCCTCCTTATCAAAAGGTCAGCCAATAGATGAGGGCATGCGCGTATAAGCCGTAATAATCTTTGCGAATCCCCGCTAAGACAAAGCCTTCGCTCTCGTAGAGAGCCCTCGCTGCGGCATTGTTTTCCCTCACTTCGAGGGTTACCGCCCTAACGCCCAACGACTTGGCTTCCTCCAATAATGTCTTTAACAGAGCTCTGCCGAATCCCAGCTTACGGTATGCCCTATCTATGGCTATATTCATAATATGAGCCTCGTCCATAATGTGTGCAAAGCCGCCGTAGCCGCATAACGCGCCGCCCTCGCATAGCGCGACAAAATAATGTTTTGTTGTGTCTTGGATTTCTTCTAAAAATAGGTTTTGGGACCAAGCGTGATCCCCAAATGTTTCTTTCTCGATGGATGCGATTGCCGCGGTATCCCGCTCTTCTAAGGGGCGTATCAGCATAGAAGTTCGGCAGAGCTTTTTTTAAGATAGAACGGTCTTGCTGTTACCACAAAATCGGATTTTGCTATCTTGTCTTTGAAAACCGAAATCAGCAACACGGGCAAAGGTTTATCAATAATATATTTTGGGATGCCGTAGTTGTCCGTTTCAGTACCCGAAAGCGATAAATAGCTGTCTTTGCCGTCTTGGCGCGCAAGCGCATAAAAGTTGTTATGTTTGCAATCCAAAAGCGCCAAGCCTGTCTCTTTGCCGAAAATAACGGGTTCGAGTGAAGTAATTTGCACCACCTTTGCCCGCGATGCAAATGCCATCGCGTTTGCAGTTGCCACGCCGATGCGTATGCCCGTAAACGAGCCGGGCCCTACCACCACGCCGATATAATTTAACTCCATAGGTTGTAGGTGGCATTTCTCCAGCACTTTTTCTATGGCAATTAAAATGCTGCCCGTATGCCTTCTTGCGCCGCTCTCTCCCACGAAAATTTCCTCTTTTTCGCCGTTGATCCCGATAATTACCAATCTGTCCGCGGTGCTGTCTATCACTAGCGCTTTCATAAGCCCTCTATCGTTATTTCTCTTTGATCGTCCCCTTTCGATACAATATCCACATTGATAATTTTGCCTTGGGGATGCTTTAATTTGTTCCATTCTATCACAACAACGCTTTTACCGTCAAAACAATCCTCGATGCCCAACTCTTCCAGTTCGCACTCATCCTCTAGCCTGTACATATCCATATGGTACAACTTCAGCCTGCCGCCTTCGTACTCTTTGATAATGGTAAAAGTGGGACTCAGCACGGTTTTGTTAATTCCCAAAGCCTCTGCAAGACCTTTGGTAAAGGTGGTTTTGCCCGCTCCCAACTCTCCGTTAAGAAGCAGCGTTTCGCCCCCTGTTAAAGCTGCGGCTATCGTTTTCGCAAGGTTGCGGGTTTCCTCGGCGCTGTGTGAAAAAATTTTCATGCTCTATTTCCAGAGTCTTTCCAAACAATAATAATCTCTGGTATCGGCATTAAAAATGTGCACAATGACATCGCCATAAACCAATACACCCCAACGACCGTCTGCGAGACCTTCTTTGCGCTTCACGAATACGCCTTGAGGCTCCAACTTTTCTTCCAGTTCTTCTGCAAGCGCTTTTACATGCGTGGTGTTTTTCCCTGTCGCAATCACAAAGTAATCCGTGATAGAGGATTTCTCTGCCATATCGATAACGGTAATGTCGCCCCCCTTTTTGTCTTCCAAAAGGGCAATGATTTTGCTTTTTAGTGTGTCGGCGTCCATAAAACTCCTTTCTATCTTTTATTGCTTTCTTATGATTTATTTGTATTAGTATAGTATTCTAAACATTCATTTGTCAAGTTATCCGCCTTGATGCCTCGTTTTAGAAGATAATCGGCGTTGTGCCTGACCAACTCGACAAAAGCTGTATCAAATCCTTGGTAAAGGGTGCTTCTAAGTGTGTCGATTCCTTCGTAATCTCTGCCTTCTTCCAGTTTATCGGCGATATAAATGAGCTTGTCCAGCCTGCTCATTGCGGGCTTACCCGTCGTATGACAGGCTATCGCATCCAATATCTCTTTGTCGCATATCCCGTAAATTTCCTCGGCAATCTCCGCGCCCATATACTGGTGAATTACTTGCGGAGCGTCGGTCGGATAGTTTTTACCAACGCATGGCATCTCTTTGGCGCAATCGTGCAAAAGTCCCGCCACAAATGCCTTATGATAGCTTACTTTAGCAAGGGTACAATACTTTGCCGCAAACACAGCGGTTCGGGCGCAATGGGCAAAAAGCGACGGGCTGACAGCGTTTTTCAGGTGGTTTACGAGTTCCGAATAGGTACTGTAAAGACCTTTAGATTGTATGTAATCCTGTATTCGTTTATCAAAAAAACCATGCGTGTCCATATCAAGCTCTAACCGCGCTTTGATTTCTCCGCTGGAGACCTCTTTGCCACACGCATTAAGTTTTACAATATCCGCATGAAAAAGTTTTCGCGCGTTTTGTATTGCTGTGTCTATAGTCGGATACCCCTCTCTTGCAATCACGGCAAGAGTG
This sequence comes from Clostridia bacterium, assembly GCA_028699795.1. Lineage (GTDB taxonomy): Bacteria > Bacillota > Clostridia > Christensenellales > DTU072 > Firm-09. The sequence goes on from JAQVTZ010000016.1 coordinate 5,494, forward strand.
ATTTCTTTTGCTATCACTTCGGGCTTGACCCAAGTATGAAAGTTAATCATGCTGTCGCCGCCGATAATATAAAAATAGGCATCCGCTTGATATTTATCTTTTAGCAATCTTATAATACGGTACGAACAATTGGTTGTATCACCCGTTTCCGCTTCGATTGTGTCTATTACGATGTTGCTTTTCCCGCTTGCCCAAAGCGTAAGCATTGCCGCTCTGTCCCAAAAATCCGTTACAGGGCTGTCTTTATGCGGTGGGTTTTGGGACGGCACCAACACGAGCTTATCAAGCCGCAACTCTTGCAAAGAGGCTGTAACCGCCGCCTCGTGTTCGCTGTGAAAAGGGTCGAACGCACCCCCGAAAAAACCGATTCTCATAGCTAAATTATAAACCATTTGACTATAAATATCAAATTAAAGTACGAAGATAAATTACAAATTACAAAGTACAAATGAAATCAAATTACAAATTACAAATTACAAATATGGATGAATCCAAATTACAAATTACAAATATGGATGAATCCGTTTGAGTCCGACAAAACATACGCAAAAGGGACATAATTGCCGTTTGTTTTCGACTGGTCGGGAACAATATTGTCAATAATGATACCATGAAAAGAATTGGTGACAAGGTTTTTATCAGCGTCCTTATTTTTCTGCTCCTCTTTTTCTGGAGCTTGTATTTTACGCGCAGTTGGTGGCAGAGCGCGATTCTTGCGGTGGCGGCAAGCGTGTTGGTTATTTTAATTTGGCTTACCGTATCCGTTCGTGTCAAAAAAAGCCGTACCCCCTCCCGTATCGAGGTTTTTCGCCTGCTTGCAGCAATGGGGTATGAAGAAAGTACCGCCCTGCTTTACGATACCCTGCCTGTTCATATCCGCTCGGACTTCGCGCCTCCCTCATTTGTACTTAACGGCGACACTTTGGTCTATAACAACCTCAAATTTACGCCTACCATCGAAGAAGATATCGCCAAAATGTACAGACTGTGCAAGGCAAAAGGACTGTCGAAAGCTATTTTTGTTGCCGCGCGTACCGACCGAAAAATGATGTCTTTGGCGGCGTATCTCGGTATTTCCGCCTACTTTCCGGACAGATTCACCATAAAAAACTACCTTGTCCGCCACAACGCCGTTCCGCAGCCTCCCGAGCCTGTCCAATTCAAACTGCCGAAATTAAAGATAAAAGAGCTTGCTCCCATTGTTTTTGATCGCCGCAAGGTCAAATACTATCTTTTTTCGGGCATCATGCTGCTGCTGATGTCGCTCATTACGCCGCTCAGACTGTATTATCTCATTTTCTCTAGTGTGCCTATGGTTTTGGCGATTATTTCTCTTTTTATAAAAGAATAATCAGCATATTTTTATTGTTTTCTCAATAAAAACACCGCGCCTTTCAAATTGTTCTGCAAGTCCGTGTATTCGTTGTATTGGCTCTTAACATAATCTTGAAACAAGTCAGCTTTTGAAGGATATGCTTTTGTAAGTTCTTCCGCGCGTGTTTTAATATGATTATAATCCGTCATGTCTTCCGACATTTCGCTGTAACCGTCTTTCAGCAGTACCAATTCGAGTTTTGCCTCTACAAAAAGCTTTTTCCATTCGTCGAGGGAGGGATAATCCGAACAATGCAGTATTTGTTCTTTCTGTTCTTGTTGCAAATAAGCGTCGTCTATTACGATCCAACCTCTTTCGGTTACGGTTGCCGCAAGCGCTTTTAGTGTTGTGAACCTGTCGCCCAATACTTCACCCACCGCTCCGTAAATTACAGCGTCATAGCCCCTTTCTCGATTAACGGCAATAGTAATATCTTCGGTTGCAAACTCGCACAATCTCTTTACGCCGTATTCTTCCGCTTTTTTGCGCGCGTACGCAACAAACTCCGACATAATATCGATGCCTTTTACCCTGCACTTCAAATGGGCGGCAAGCTTGATAGCAACCGCGCCTTTACCAGTACCCAAATCCAACACTTTGTTCCCTTGTCCAATGTCCGTATGGTCTTTAATAATAGACATCATCTCTTCGGGGTCGCTCCCCAACGCCCAAAGGTCTTGCAGAAGGTACGGAAGATACGGAATGATATCGGTATCGTCAGCTGTTAAAGAAGCGGCAAGTTTTTGTGATATTATTTCATCCATAGTGCTCCTCGGAAAAAATTATAATGCTTTGTACCAAACATTCATTGTTTCGATTCCTCCCGCAATATTGGTATTGTTTACGAGAGTGCCTGCATAAGTGTACCCTTCTCGGGCAAAAGTAATATTCATCCCGAAAGAACGGGCGCGCGCTATGGTATACAACAGTCTTAAATTTTGCCCTTTCATCTCTTGTTCGGCAAGTGACAAAAGCATGGACGCAAGCCCCTTACCTCTGTAACTTGGCAAGGTCGCAAAATCCGTCATCTCGGCATTGCCGTATTTCTTGTTGATTTCTGCCGAACAAACGGCAATCAGTTTTTTGTCTTGCCATGCGCCGAAGTATGCGACAGACTCGTCCATAGTCTTTTTGATATACTCGGGGTCGAAAATCGGGAAGGGATAGGTTGCAAACACTTGGCGGTATACTGCCGCAATCTCTTTTGCCGACTCTTTCCCCAATCGGCGCAACTCGAGGTTTCCATCAAACTCTTGCCGTTTTTCGTTTGCCTTGGATAATGCAACTCGCAGAACTTCCGAAGTTTGCGCTTCGTCTTGGTTGACGGCGCGCGCGGGATCTCTAAACTTGGAGAAAAAACCGCCGCCCTCGTTGGGATAAAAATGCGGCACCTCCGCCTCTTGGCAAAATCCCGCATCTAGCAAGCGTTCTTTTATGGACAATGGCGCTTTGATAAATATCTTGGAATATCCCTTTTGCGATGCGAGCGTTTCAAGTTTTTCTATAAACAACGGGATATCTTTTGCCGCAAAATCCATCACATAAATTCTGTCGCTTAGCTTTCCGTGTTGGATAACGCTTCCGTCCAATACCGCAATTTCGTCTTTTGTATTATTTTGCATTTCTTTCATCCCTTTCCAGATTTTCGGGTTTTAGATAAATATCATCTTCGAAATCACCGAGGAGTTTCGACACCCCGGACGGACTAAATTCGGGTTCGCCCTCTTTGATATTGAGGTTGAGATCACACTTTTCACAACCGTTTCGGCATAGATATTCGCTATAATTGGACGGCATACGGTAGGTGGTAATGACTCCTTCATAATTGCGGAGTATCACTTTGTTAGAGCCCCAAGAAATCACATAACTGGGCATGACGGGTATTTTGCCGCCGCCGCCCGGCGCATCGATTACATAGGTGGGTATCGCAAAACCGCTTGTATGTCCTCTGAGACTCTCCATAATCTCTATGCCCTTGCCGACACTCGTTCTGAAGTGCTCTAATCCCTCGGACAAGTCACATTGATATAGATAATAAGGTCTTACCCGATTGGCAACCAGCTTATGCACCAATTTGCGCATGATGCGCGTACAATCGTTTACGCCGCTTAACAAAACGGATTGATTGCCCAGCGGTACGCCTGCCATTACCAGCTTGCGCAAAGCGATTTTTGCCGACGAAGTAATTTCGCGCGGATGGTTGAAATGTGTGTTGATCCAAATATTATCGTACTTTTTAAGAATATTTGTAAGGCTCTCCGTGATTCTGAACGGAAGCACAACAGGCGTTCTGGTTCCTATTCGGATAACTTCCACATGCGGTATCGCGTTTACTTCGCCGATAATCCAATCCAAATAATCGTCCGGCAACATAAACGGGTCGCCGCCCGAAAGAAGCACATCTCTTACCGTAGGCGTGTTTCTGATATAATCCAGCCCTTTTTGTATGACATCCTTAGACGGGATAAAATCGATATCGCCAACCTTTCTTTTTCTTGTGCAATGCCTGCAATACATAGCGCAAACATTGCTGACTAAAAACAATACTCTGTCGGGATAACGGTGTGTGATCCCCGGTACAGGACTGTCGTGGTCTTCGTTTAAAGGGTCTTCCATTTCCCAATCCGCAATTTCCAACTCGCGCGTATCGGGAAAGGCTTGTTTAAAAACAGGGTCGTTTTCGTAGGACTCTCTATCTACCAGTGAAAGATAATACGGCGTGATAGCCATAGGAAACTTACTTAAGGTTTCTTGCAAATGTTTCTTTTTTTCGTCGGACAGAGTGATATCTAATATCGCCTCCACCGTATCAATATCTTTGATTGTATGCGCAATCTGCCATTGCCAATCCGTCCATCTTCTTAATTCTTCTTCCGTAAGTTGTTTTTTGATCTTCTTTTTTGTGATCATGATAGTTTCGTTCATAAAACCTCCTGTATGAAACTGTTAAGGTAACCGATATACGGTATCATTATTATGATAATCATCGTTTTCATTCAAATTTTACATAAGCTTATCAAAAATAAATATTCAAAATGTATCAATATGTTCTATTATACCAAAAAAATGGAAAGGAACGCAAATCGCGCTTTTTACTATACCTTTAGGACAATTTTACATAAAATTGATATAGTTGAGCAATTCTATTTAGCGCTTGTTGCCTTTTGCGATTGCAGCTAAAAAGTAAAAAAGAAACAGAAACGGAAACAATAACAAAAGAAAAAAGTCAAATGCCGAAAAAAGACCTTTTGATTTTTTTCTTCGATAACTCCTGTATTGATACGCCATAATACTCCACCTTTCCCATTTATTCTATCTCAGCGACGACACCAGAAAAAAGCGTCGTTCCTTTGGGGTCGGTAATCATAAATCCGAAAGACTTGTCAACAACAAAATCCAGATAAGCATTTGTATATTCGTCCGGTCCCGGCGATGTTGCTCCGGGAATTACGGTTACCGCGGCGCCTTCGATGCCTTTTCTGTCCACACACAGTTTCGTAATATGATAAACTTTGGAACAAAACACATCTTCTTCCATAAGATTGGAAAGATTGCAGCGGCTTAGATTGAATAGCGAAGAAATCCCGAATTGCTCTTGTAAAATATTCTTAACATCTTTGTCATAACCAGCGTTAAATTGGGGGAAAACACAACGGGTATGATAGCGAATTTTGTTTATTTCGTCTACGGCATTATAATCTTTATGCGAATTGACAAGGGCGATGTTTTCGGCGGTAAAGATATCTCCCACCGTATATCCTTCTTCGGGGACGAAGAACTTGAGCTGATAACCCCGATAAGTGCTTGTGAAAAAAGCGGAAAAAGTGTCTGTAGTGTACGCTCTACCCTCTTTATAACTTCCAAGTAAAAACTTTTCTTTCTGCTCTCCGTTTTGTCCTGCAAAAGTATACTCTTCGTCCGTCAGGTCTATATTTTTCCCAAATTCATTCCATGTATCTTTGAGATACAAAGAATTGATAAGCGTAAAAAGCGTATCGGTAGAGAGCTTAAAATCGTTATCAATCAATCCTTTGGTCTGTTCTTTAACAAAGTGGCGTACGGCAAGATTGGCGTTTTTGTTATCGTTTGCGAAGTCCGCGGCATAAGAATAACAATAATATTTTTGGGAAAGCGCATCAATACAGCTTTGGTTAAATTGCGTACCTTCATTTAGCCAAACAGAATTACTTAGTGCGAGCTGCCCCGTTTTAAATTCTTTAATAAGAGAACGATACAGAGTTTGAAAATTGGATTGCAACTGCTCGTAAGTCATGCCAAATGAAGACAGAATTTCTTCTCTCGTTTCGCCTGACGCGCACTCTGCCGCAAGAGAAAGAGCCATATAAACAGAAACAGGAGAAACAGCAAAATTGCAAGACTTATCTGACGCTTCATATGTAGCGGACGCAAATGCGGCGGCGAATGCTTCAGCGCTGTCGCAGATATCTAAAAACCCTTGCTGTCGTCCTTCTTCATATGTAAAATCCTGAGCCTCAGCGGGTGTGCCGAGAAGAGTGCACTTCCCTTTGCCTACGCATGCCGCTGTACTAATAGTAAACAAACAAATAATTAACAATAACGATATTACTTTAATTACCTTATGCATAATTAACCCCTTGAATAAAACTTGCTAATAGTTTTCTATTTTTATATTATCATAAAAAACACTGTTTTGTCAAAAAAGATGAATTTTTTTCTAAAATACGAATATACACCTGTCTACACGAAGTGCGCATCGTGTTCCGAAAGGATATGCATCACTCAAAAAAGCAGGATTTGTCTTGGAAGACAATTCCTGCTTTTTTGTTGGTACACCTTCAGGGACTCGAACCCTGGGCCAATTGATTAAGAGTCAATTGCTCTACCAACTGAGCTAAAGGTGCTTAAAAAATTGACAACAAACACGCAGTGTTTGTTGCCAAGTGGAGCGGGAAACGGGATTCGGACCCGCGACATTTGCCTTGGCAAGGCAACGCTCTACCACTGAGCCATTCCCGCATTTTTGCGTGTTTTATTATACAGCATATGCTTGGTTTTGTAAACTGTTTTTTGCCAGTTTTGTATTCTTTTTGGTGCGACCGAAGAGACTTGAACTCCCACATCATAGATACTAGATCCTAAGTCTAGTGCGTCTGCCAGTTCCGCCACGGTCGCACGTTAATGGTGATCCATCGGAGATTCGAACTCCGGACACCTTGATTAAAAGTCAAGTGCTCTGCCGGCTGAGCTAATGGATCATGTTGGCTGGGGTGGCAGGATTTGAACCTACGGATGTGGGAGTCAAAGTCCCATGCCTTACCGCTTGGCGACACCCCAACGAATAGTGCCGGTTGTGTAATGGGGTGAGTAGTGGGACTTGAACCCACGGCCTCCAGGGCCACAACCTGGCGCTCTAACCACCTGAGCTATACCCACCAACTGGATATATATATAAAGGTACAGTATAGGTTTGTGTTGGCGAGCCTGGAGGGATTCGAACCCGCGACCTACGGCTTAGAAGGCCGTTGCTCTATCCTGCTGAGCTACAGACTCATATTGGAGCGGGTGATGGGAATCGGACCCACGCGGCCAGCTTGGAAGGCTGGAATTCTACCATTGAACTACACCCGCAAGCCTTTCACAAACGCTAAATTAGTATAATCAATATTATATCCTTTGTCAAATGTTTCACCTAACTTTACGCAATTTTTTTTCGTGAGTTTTCTTGTCGAGGCGCCGCGAAACCGTTAACGCCGTTTTGCCGAAAAAAGCGATCTGGCAGGTTGTGTTTCGGTACAAATATAACCGTTTTCGCTTTCAATAAACGAAGATTGATAGGCATTTCTTTAAGAATATTCTAGCGATAGCTTTGCGGCAAGGTTTTGGAGCGCGCGCTTGCGGTGGCTTACCGCGTTCTTTTCTTGCGCAGTCGCCTCGGCAAAAGTTTTTTGCAGTTCGTGACTAAAGAACACGGGGTCATAACCAAACCCGCCTGCCCCTCTCTGTTCGCGCAAAATTTCTCCTTCCGCCGCGCCTTCTGCTATTACGACTTCGCCATTCGGCTTGCACAAAGCGACCGCGCTTACGAACTTTGCGCTACGGTCTTGCTTGTGTTGCATGTCGTCTAGCAGTTTGATGATATTCGCCTTGTCGTCGTGTCCTTCGCCCGCATACCTTGCGGAATAAATTCCGGGTTTGCCGCCGAGCGCGGCAACCACCAAACCGCTGTCATCAGACAACGCGTATTTGCCTGTAAGTTTAGCGATTACGGATGCCTTGATGATAGCGTTTTCGGCAAAAGAAGCGCCGGTTTCTTCTACTTCGACGCTTATGTTTTCTTCGGCGAGAGTTCTTATTTGAAATCTCCCGCCGAGTATCTGTTGGATTTCTTCCACCTTGTGCGCGTTGTTGGTTGCAAGTACAAGCTCAATCATGAAGATATTCGTCCGCCTTTTTGGGTACCTTTTGGCGCAAAGACTTGAGCACCTGTTTTAAGCCTCTAAAGAAATGTCCGTTAAGCATCAACAACAAGCCCTCTACCGTATCGTAGGATACCGCGCCCGCGCTGGAAGCGTACATATTGCGCAATGGTAAATCCATCGCGCCCATGCGTACCATCTTTTTGTCTGTTTCGGTGGCCTGTTTGGACAGCACCGCCGTACAGAATTTTTTGACAAGCGCGCGCATCAGGACACGGAACCATCTCCCTTCCAAATCGCCTATTGCGGTATTGAAGTCGGCATCTCTGTTTTGATAGTCTATGGGCTCTTTTACCTGACGGCCGAGCAGAGCCTCGAAATGGGCAAGCGGAATCTCGCCTACGCCTGCGATATCGTAATACGAAGGGGCGGCTTCTTTGTAATCCGCAACCTTGCTTAACGGTTCGCCCTCCAGCGTTACGGTTTTGCGAAGCTTGATTTCGCGCGAAGAAGTGCCTGCAAGTATCTCGAACTTGCCGGGAGCGGCGGTCCAATCATTCACCTCTACATTATAAAATGCAAAATCTCTATAATTCAGCTCCAACTCAACCTCTTTTGTTTCGCCCGCTTGCAGATAAACTTTACGAAAAGCCCTGAGCTGTTTTTCGGGCATAAAGATTACGGGTGCAATTTCGCTTACATAAAGCTGCACGACTTCCGCGCCTGCCAGCTTGCCCGTATTGGTCACTTTGAGGGTTACTTTTATCGTTTCGTCCGCTTTAAAACTTTCTTTGGAAACACCAATCTCGCTTAACTCGAATGTGGTATAAGACAATCCGTACCCAAAAGGAAATTGGACCGATTTTCTTGCAGTATCGAAATAGCGGTATCCGACATAGACGCTTTCGCGGTATTCGGGGTCGGCTTTGCCGAAGTATAACGAACTTAAAACATCGTTAATATTATTCGGGAAGGTTTCGGGGAGTTTGCCCGAGGGGTTCACTTTGCCCCATAGCACATCATAAGTTGCCTCGCCGCCCGCTTCTCCGCCGAGATAAACATTAACGACCGCCTTAACCTTCTCTAGCCAAGGCATTGCCACGGGAGAACCCGCGGTAAGCACAACTACCACATTTTCGTTGTACTTGACGATTTCGTTGATGAGCGCATTGTGCGCTTCGGGCAAATCGATATGCGTACGGTCGAATGATTCGGATTCGTACGGGTCGGTAAGACCAACAAAAACAAGCACATAGTCTTTATCCGCCGCCGTTTGGCAGGCTTCATAAATTTCGCCTTGCGCCATAGTGTCGCGGCTGATAGAATACCCCGAAGCGTAATCATAAGCTATGCCCTCGGCGTCGAGACACTGCGTAAAACTAACCGTTTTGCGGGGGTTGAGCCTGCTACTTCCGCTTCCCTGTACACGAAGATATTTGGCAAGCTCGCCGATGACGGCAATCTTTTTGCCGCTGTCAAGAGGCAGGAACTCTTTATTTTTGAGAAGTACGGCACCTTCTGCCGCCGCCTTGCGCGCAAGCAGATGATGCTTGTCGAAATCCGCTTTGTAGCCCTTATTTTCTTTGCGAAGCTTAGCGCATCGAAACACATATTCGAGCGTTTGGCAAACGATTTCGTTTAGCCGTTCTTCGCAAAGTACGCCTGCTTCGACCGCGCGGACGATTTCGGCGTCTCTGATACCGTTGGAAGTAGGCATTTCGAGGTTGAGCCCCGCAACAATACCTTTGACTCTGTCGTTCACCGCGCCCCAATCCGAAATTACGATGCCCTCGTATCCCCATTCTTCACGCAGGATGTCCCACAATATTTTTTTGTTTTCGCAAGCATATTCGCCGTTAATGAGGTTATAGCTTGCCATTATGGTAGCGGGACGCGCCTTTTTTACCGCTCTTTCGAATCCTGCAAGATAGATTTCTCTTAACGCTCTTTCGTCTACTTGACTGTCCGAAGTAAGTCTGCGGTACTCTTGCGAGTTGACCGCGAAATGCTTGAGCGAAGTCCCCACACCCGTCGATTGCACACCGTTAATGTAAGATGCCGCAAGCTCTCCCGTAAGCAATGGGTCTTCGCTAAAATATTCGAAGTTTCTTCCGCACATAGGGTTGCGCTTGATATTGATGCCCGGACCAAGCACGGTATCCACTTCTTGTTCGAGGCACTCTTCACCAATAGATTTGCCGATTTGGTATACCAAATCACAGTCCCAAGTAGCCGCAAGTGTCACTGCGGGCGGAAAACAAGTGGAGGGTACGCTTAACTGAAAGATGTTGCCCATGGAGGCGCGCTGTTGTTCTTTGCGCACGCCGTGAGGGCCATCCGCAACAAAAGCGGAGGGGATCCCCAACCTGTCTATCGGCGTAGTTTCCCAAGAGCTGACGCCTGAACAAAGCGCCGCTTTTTCTTTGAGAGTTAATTTATTGATAACTTCAATTATTTTTTGGTCCATATTAAAAATTCTTCCTCATTTTATAAATTTTACAAGCTTATATTATTGTAGCAAATATAAGCAATTTATGCAACTCTGAATCTTAGGAGTCAATGATATTTTATAAATTATCGACTGTCTACGGCATTTCATTGACATCTATGACGCTATAATTTATAATAGGAGAAACATTTGATTGAGGAGATATTATGGCTATTTTTTCTAAAGAAGGTTTAACTTTCGACGATGTACTGTTAGTGCCCCAACACTCCGAAGTTTTACCCAAAGATGTAGATTTATCCACCAAGCTAACAAAGGATATCAAACTGAACATTCCGCTTGTTTCGGCTGCGATGGATACGGTAACCGAGTACGGGCTTGCCATTGCTATGGCGCGCGAAGGCGGTATCGGTATCATTCACAAAAACTTGACCATAGAAGAACAAGCCATCCATGTAGATAAGGTAAAACGGAGCGAACACGGCGTGATTACAGACCCGTTCTTTTTGTCTCCCGAGCACTCTGTAAACGACGCTCTCGCGCTCATGAAAAAATATAAAATCAGCGGCGTACCGATTACCGTAGGCTCCAAGCTTGTCGGCATCATCACCAATCGCGATATCCGTTTCGAAACCAATTTCGACCAGCCTATCGCAAACATCATGACCAAAGACAATCTCGTCACGGCTCCCGTCGGTACCACACTGCCCGAAGCGCAAAAAATATTGGGCAAGCATCGCATCGAAAAACTGCCTATCGTAGACAACGAAGGCAATCTCAAAGGTCTTATCACCATTAAAGACATCGAAAAAACCATACAATATCCCCATTCTGCCAAAGACAAAAACGGCAGATTGCTTGTGGGCGCGGCCGTAGGCGTAGGCGCCAACTGTCTCGACCGCGTGCAGGCCTTAGTGGATGCCAAAGTGGATATTATTGCAATAGACACGGCACACGGGCATAATCAAGGAGTCATCGAAGGCGTAAAAAAGATTCGCAACAGATTCCCCTCGCTTGCCATTATCGCAGGCAATGTGGCAACGGCAAAAGCCACAAGAGCATTGATTGAAGCAGGCGCGGATATCGTAAAGGTCGGCATCGGACCCGGCTCTATCTGTACGACCCGTGTGATTTCCGGTGTCGGCGTACCGCAAATTACCGCGATTTCAGATTGCGCCGAAGAAGCCGACAAACTGGGCAAATGCGTCATAGGTGACGGCGGCATCAAGTACAGCGGTGATATCGTAAAAGGCATCGGCGCAGGCGCAAGAGCGATTATGATAGGCTCATTGCTTGCAGGCACACTAGAGTCTCCCGGCGCGCTAGAGATTTACCAAGGCCGCAGCTTTAAGGTCTATCGCGGTATGGGCAGTATCGCCGCCATGGATGCTGGTAGCAAAGATAGATACTTCCAAGAAGAAACCAAAAAATTGGTGCCCGAGGGCGTCGAAGGCCGCGTCCCCTATCGCGGCGCGCTTTCCGAAGTTGTCTACCAATTGGTAGGAGGTATCCGCTCGGG